>DWXD01000052.1 GCA_019119365.1 Candidatus Gemmiger stercoripullorum
TGTAGGGGGCGATTCCATATCGGACCGGGAAGCCTGCGGTGGGGCAAACACCCGCGGGCGGGATAAATCCCGCCCCTACGAATAAATTTTGCGCTTCGGGCCAAACCGGAACGGCACAATGCCCGCCGTAAGGCAATCCCTCCGTCACGGCGCATCTTTCAAACAGCAGCCCGCCGTAGGGCAATCCCTCCGGCCGTGCCACCTCCCTTTGACAAGGGAGGCAAAACCGCCGCAAACCCTGCGGCCAACCGCAAACCCAACCCCGCCGCGCACCCCGTGTAGGGGCGCACATTGTGCGCCCGAGGAACCCCGCGGCGGCACAAACACCCCGGGCGGGATAAATCCCGCCCCTACGAATAAATTTTATGTTTCGGGGCAAACCGGAAGGGCTGCGGCTACCCGGGCAACCGGAGGGCGGGATGCCCTCATCCCGCCGGGGTGCACGGCGGGGCGGTGCGTTCCAGGGCCAGGAGGCGGGCTTTGCGGTCCAGGCCGCCTGCATAGCCGGTCAGGCTGCCGTTGGCCCCGATGACGCGGTGGCAGGGCACCAGAAGGGAAATCTTGTTGCGGCCGACGGCGCCGCCTACGGCCTGGGCGGACAGGTGCGGCACGCCCCGTTTGGCGGCCAGCCGGGCGGCGATCTCGCCATACGTCGCCGTCCGGCCGTAGGGGATCTCGCACAGCAGCGCCCAGACCTCGTTCTGGAAAGCCGTGCCCGTAAAATGCAGCGGCACGGCGATGTCCGGCTCGCGCCCGGCGAAATACTGGTCCAGCCAGCGCCGGGCCGCCTCAAACAGCGGCAGGCCGTGCGCCTCGCACGCGGGGGGCAGGCTGCGGGGGTAATATTTCTGCCCTTCGAACCACAGGCCGGTCAAACCGGCCTCGTCGCCCGCGAGGAGCAGCTGCCCGAGCGGCGACGAATAACAGCTTGTATACAGCATGGCGCTTTCCTCTTTTTTACTTTTTTGGCCGGGGCGCGGGGTCTTTTTTGCCCGGGATGGCCCCGCCCGCGACGGCCCACAGGTACAGGCTGGCTACGCTGCCATACGGGCTGAACCGCCTGCGGTACTTTTCAAAGAGTTTCCGGTCGATCTTGCGGTGGCGGTAGACCATGCGCAGCCCGCGCTGGATCGCCAGGTCGTCAAAGCTGAAGATATCGGGCAGCTGCAGGCAGAACAGCAGGATCATTTCCGCCGTCCACACGCCGACCCCTTTCAGGGCGACCAGCGCCTCGATCGCCTCGCTGTCCGGCAGGGCGGCGACCCGCTGCAAATCGAACGCCCCGCTGTTCACTTTGCCGGCAAAATCCTGGATGTATTCGGCCTTGCGCAGGCTGATCCCCACCGACTGCAGCGCCGCCGTGCCGGCCGCCGCGACGGTCCGGGCGTTCACTTCGCCCAGGCGCTCGCGCATGCGCGCCCAGATCGTGGCCTGCGCTTTTGTCGAAATCTGTTGGCCGACAATGTGGTGCACCACGGCGGAAAACAGGTCGGGGTCCACCTCGCGCTCCACATGGCCGACCTGGTCGATCACTTCGCCCAGAACGTGGTCCCTGGCTTTCAGATAGTCCACCTCTCGCGCGCCATAGTCAAAATACATGCTCTGCACCTCGCTTTTTCTGCGGCGTCAGGCGGCGCTGTCCAGCAGCATGTCGATGCCGCGCTGCAGCGTTTCGGCGTCCAGCATGCTGATGGCATAGGCGGTCAGCGTGCCGTCCGGGCCGATGAACAGCGTTGTGGGGAACGCCGTCACGCCGATGGCGGCCGCGGCGTCGGCGTCGGTGTCATAATAGACGGGGAAGGTGTAGCCGCTTTCCTCCAGAAAGCTGCGCGCGCTGTCCATCGTCTCGCGGCCGTAGGTCGCGTTGAGCATCACGAACTCGATCTCGTCGCCGTAGTCGGCATAAGCCTGCTCAAAATCGGGCATTTCGTTCTGGCAGGGGCCGCACCAGCTGGCCCAGAAATTGACGATCACCGGCCGCCCCGCAAAGTCGGACAGCTGCACGGCGTCGCCCTCATCGGTGTAGATCGTGAAATCCGGCACGGCAGCGGCCGCGCTTTCCTCCGCCTGCTGTTCTTCCGCCGCGGCTTCTTCTTCGGGCCCGGCTTGTTCCGGGCTGGCGGTGGCCGCGGGGGCGGGCGTGGGCTCCACCGCAAGGCCCGGGGCCGCGCCGCGGCCCAGCGTGCGGTACAGTGCCAGCGCGCCGCCCAGCAGCAGCACGAACCCGGCCAGCAGCGCCAGGGTAGTCAGTTTGCGCTTATCCATGGGGGAAACCTCCGTTCAGCTCAACAGCGTCAGTAACCGGCCCAGCAGCCCGGTGGCCATCAGCAGGCCGATGACCACCAGCAGGCAGCCGCAGACCCGGTTGATGACGCCGTAATGCCGCTTGATCCAGTCAAAGGTCGTTTTCAGCCGGTCGATGAGCACGGCGCTGAACAGAAACGGCACGCCCAGCCCCAGCGAATAGCACAGCAGCATCAGCATGCCCTCGACGGCGTGCCCCTGCTGCGAGGCCAGCATCAGCGCCGAGCCGAGAAACGCGCCGACGCAGGGCGTCCAGCCGACCGAGAACACGACGCCGAACAAAAACGACGAAAAGAAGTTGAGGTCGCCGGTTTGGGCGGCGCGGCGCTGCCCGCGGAACAGATCCAGCCGCAGCACACCGAGGAAGTCCAGCCCGAACACGACCACGACCAGCCCGCACACGATGTTGACGGCGGTCTGCCAGCGGGTCAGGAAGCTGCCCACCGTCCCGGCCAGCGCGCCCATCGCCACGAACAGCACCGTAAAGCCGAGCACGAACCCGGCCGCGCAGCCCAGCGTGCGCCGCGCCGTGCGCTGCCCGCCGCCCGCAAAATAGGTGACGTACACCGGCAGCATCGGCAGCAGGCAGGGGGAGATGAAGGTGACGATGCCTTCCAGGAACGAGATCAGATATTGCATGGGGACCTCCAGAAAAAAGAAAATGAAGCCGGCGGGGCAGGCGGCGGTTCAGGGCGCAGCCGGCGGCGCTTCCTCCGGCGCGGGCTCTGCGCACTGCAGCAGCGCCTCCGGGGAAACTTTATAGAGCTTTGCCAGCGCGATCAGGTTGGAGGTGTTCGGGTCGCTGGAACCGTTTTCCCACTTGGAAACGGACTGGCGGCTGACGCCCAGGGTCTCGGCGACGAACTCCTGCGTCATCTGGCAGCGCACGCGGTTTTCCTTTAGGGCTTCGCCAAGGGATTTGGCCACCGCCTTCTTTTCTTCCCGCACCTCTTTGGAAGAAATGTACTTTTTCAGCGCTTTCACGATCAGAATAAAAAGATACACGACCGCGGCAAAAACCGCGAGCAGAAACAAAATATAGGCCGCGGTGGCGGCAAACAGGAGGATGCCTGTCATACTCATATCGTAACACACCTCTTTAAAATTATTGTACCCAAAATGGGCGGTATTGTCCAGCGGTCATTGCGGGGTTGACGGCGAGCAGAGCCTGTCCAGCGCAGCGGGCGGGACGGCGGTCTTTTCCACCGTCTCCACCCCGACGACGATCGTTTCGCTGGCGGCGATTTTTAAGAATGTGCCGGGCGTATAATAGTCCCCGGCGCTGCCGGTCTGCGTGAAATGCAGTTCCCGGTCCTCGCCCTGCGCGTTGTAGCCGATGAGGTCGTAAGCCTTGCCCTTGCCCTGCTTGACCCCGTCTGCGTCCACAAGCCAGGAATCTTCGTTTGGTTCACCTTCCGGAACCTGAACATAGTAGAAATCGGATGCGACATACCGGGCGGTATAGTATCCTTTTGCCCAGAAGGCGCCTGCAATGAGCAACAGAACACAGGAGGCAAGGAAAATTTTCTTTTTCATGGGAAGGACCTCCTTAAAACTCGAGTTCCTGTTTGCGGAAACCGGCCACGGAAACGGCAGCGGGAAGAACGATATAAAGCAGCAGGGCGGCCGCGAAGGGGAGGGCAAAGGTCTTGCCGCCGATCAAATCGGCCTTCGCCATATAGAGCTGCGCGGTATAAAGATATTGGGTCAGGTCGCCGAAGGTGGCGGTGAAAACTTCCTGCCCCAGGACCAGAGACAAAATAATATAGACAGACTTTGACGCCAGCAGCACATAGGCGATGACCCCGCCGGCTGCATCCTGGGAAAGAAAGACCGGGACGGCAGAAAGCGCAAGATACCCAAGCGCCCGCAGCATCTCCGCGGCCACCGTCAGCGCCAGGGACAGTGTCTGCCGTGCATCGGGGGCCAGGCCGAGAACGGCGGGCGCGCAGAGAACCAGGACCCCCACGGCCACGGCGGCGCCGAGCAGAAGGAGCGCGCTTTCCAGCAGTTTGGCCAGGATGATCCGGCTACGCGGCATCCCAAACCCAATGGCGACCTGCATCGACCGGCACTTGAAGTCATCCGCATAGACGGACAGGAACACAAACACGCCGATTACCAACGGGAAAAAGCTCAGGAAACTTGTCACCTTAGCCACATAAATTTCCGCTGTAAAAGAAGGATTGAAGTAAATAAATACCAGTACCGCGAAGAAAACCGAAAACGCACCCACAGAGCCAAGAAAAGATTGTTTGTGCAGGACGCGGTGCAGGTCAGCGCTGAGATAATTCGTCATGGATATTCCCTCCCACCAGTTCAAAGTAGTAATCTTCCAGAGATTTGCAGGCGGAACCTTCCTGCAAAATGGAAATGCCGTTATCCGCCAGAAGGCGTTTGGCTTTTTCCTGATCGGACACCCTGATCTGGATTTTGTCGTTGGAGACCTTCAAATCCTCATGGGTGATTTCCCGGAGTACCCGGCCGTGGTCCATGATGCCGAAGCGGGTGGCAGTGTGTTCCAGCTCGCCGAGGATATGGGAAGATATGACGACCGTTGTTCCAAATTCGGCGTTTAGCTTGACGATCAGGTTCCGGACATCTGCAATGCCCTGCGGGTCGAGCCCGTTGACCGGTTCGTCCAGGATTAGGATTTCCGGGTTACCCAGCATGGCGCCCGCAATGCCGAGCCGCTGTTTCATCCCCATGGAAAAGGAGGCGTACCGGCCGTTCACCTCTTGCAGGCCAACGAGCGCCAGCACCCGCTCCACTTCGCCTTTCTTTCGGATGCCTTTCATCCGGCAGTAGTACGCAAGGTTTTCCTGCGCGGTCAGGTAGCCGAAAAAATTCCTGCCGATAAAAAAGCCGACCTTCCTCCGGTTTGCCAGCAGGTCTTGTTTTGAACTGCCCCCGGCAAGGGCGAGCCGCCCTTCTTCGTATTCGGTCAGCCCCAGTATGACCTTGAAAATCGTGGTTTTTCCTGCGCCGTTTTTGCCGATCAACCCGTAGATCTCGCCCTGCCGGATGGTGAGGTCTGTGCGGTCAAGGACCCTGTGCGCGCCATAGCTTTTGCAGATATGGCGCAGTGCGATCATATCCATTTGTTGTTGTTTTCTCCTTTGCTGAAAGATTGGGTACGGACCGGATCATACCGGAAAACTCCGGTTGCGTCCACCAACTATCCTGTAAAATTAGATTTACATAGGCTTTACAGCGCTGTTTTTTGGCCCCGGATACAGAAAAACCCCCGGCGTACCGCTTTGCGGCGGTACGCCGGGGGTTAACTTATGTTATGCGCTTACACCCGGGCAATTACTTGCGGGGGTTCTTGATAGCAGCCTGTGCAGGTCTGCACCCATAGGATGCGCAAATCCATACGTTTTCTATCCTTATTATAAGGTAGAAAAGCCGCAGAATCAATAGGTATCTGAAATTGTTGACCGTCACTTTTTTTACGAAGTG
>DWXD01000053.1 GCA_019119365.1 Candidatus Gemmiger stercoripullorum
TAGAGGGATTCGAACCCTCGGCCTCCAGAGCCACAATCTGGCGCGCTAACCAACTGCGCCATAGGCACCATATATGCGCCCGAAGGGACTCGAACCCCCGGCCCACTGCTTAGAAGGCAGTTGCTCTATCCGGCTGAGCTACGGGCGCGCATGGTTCTTTGCCCCCGACACGGGAACAAGCTGCGTTGTTTACTATAGCATACCCGGGGCGCAAAGTCAAGCGTTGGCGGGAAATTTGTTGGGGCGGGCGCATTTTGGGCACAGGGCGTGTTTTTCACCCGGCAAAAGGCCGCTCAGCCTGCCCGGTCGTACACACCTGCGGGCGGGGCGGCGTTGACGAAGTAGAGTTCGTACCACAAAATGAACGAATAGATGCTCCAGATTTTGGTCATGTTTTTGGCGCGGCCGGCCTTGTGGTCTTCGAGCAGGCGGCAGATGGCGGGCACGTTGAAGAACTGCCGCGCCACAGGCCCTTCAAACTTTTCGCGCACCATCGCATAGTATTTGTCCTGGCGCAGCCAGTCGTTGAGCGGCACGGGGAAGCCGAGCTTGCGCCGCTTGGCCACGCTTTCGGGCAGCTGGCGCAGCGCAGCGCCGCGCAGGGCGATCTTGGTGTGCTCCTCGTCGCAGCGGTAGCGCCGCGGGATGGACAGCGCCAGCTCGAGCATTTCGCGGTCCAGGAAGGGCACGCGCAGCTCCAGAGAGTTCGCCATGCTCATGCGGTCGGCTTTGAGCAGGATGTCGTACAGCATCCAGGTGTGCATATCGACCCACTGCAGCTGGGTGGGTTCGTCCAGGCCCGCGACCTTGTCGAAATACGGCTTGAAGAAGGTTTCCGGCGCGGGGCTGCGGTAATCTTTTTTCAGGTACTGGTCGCGGTCGGCCGGGGTCTCGAACACATAGTTGGCGCGCATGAACCGCTGCCAGGGCTCCTTGCCGCCGCGGACCAGGAAGTGCTTGCCCTTGAACTCCGGGGCCTTTGCCGCCGTGCGGGACAAAAACCGCCGCACCGCCGCCGGGACTTTGCGGCCATAGTTTTCAAAGTGGACGGCCTGGCAGTACATCGGGTAGCCGCCGAACAGTTCGTCTGCGCCTTCGCCCGAAAGCACGACCTTGACATATTTGCGCGCGTTCTGCGCCAGGAAGTACAGCGGCACCTCGGCGGGGTTGGGCATCGGCTCGTCCAGATACCACTGGATGACGCGGTTGGCCTCAAAGAACTGGTCGGCGTCGACCTTGTTCGCAATGCTCGGCACGCCGATCTCCTTGCTGAACGCCTGCGCATAGGGCAGCTCGGAGTATTTTTCCTCCGCATAGCCGACCGAGAAGCTCTTGACATGCGGCGTGCCCTTGGCGACTTCATTGACGACAAAGCTGGAATCGACGCCGGAGGACAGGAAGCAGCCGACCTCGACGTCGGCGATCTGGTGCGCGGCGACGCTGCCCGCAAACGTCTCGGTGATCTTCTGCTCCCACTCTTCCAGCGTCTTTGTCTCGTCGATGTGGTAGCGGATGTCGTAGTAGCGCTCGATGCTCAGCTCGCCGCCGCGCCAGGTGAACATATGCGCGCCGGGCAGCTTGAACACGTTTTTGAACATCGTCTCCTCGTTGGGGATGTATTCGATGCTCAGGTATTCCGGCAGGCGCTGCTCGTTGAGCTCTTTGCGGAAACCCGGGTGCGCCAGGAAACATTTGATCTCGCTGCCGAACAGGAAAAGCCCGTCGACATTATAATAATACAGCGGCTTGATGCCGAAGATATCGCGCGCGCCGAACAGCGTGCCGGTCTTCTGGTCCCAGATGGCAAAGGTGAACATGCCGCGCAGGCGGGCGGGCAGGTCTTTGCCCCACTGCTCGTAGCCGTGCAGCAGGACCTCGGTATCCGAATGGGTCGCGAAGGTATGCCCGGCGGCTTTCAGCTCTTCGCGCAGGGCCTGGAAGTTGTAAATTTCGCCGTTGAACACGACGACGAGGCTGCCGTCCTCATTGAACATCGGCTGGCGGCCGCCCTCCAGGTCGATGATGGACAGGCGGCGGTGGCCGAGTGCGACGCGGTCGTCGACAAAATAGCCCTCGCCGTCGGGGCCGCGGTAGGCGATGAGGTCGGCCATCTTCTGCACAATGGCGCGCGCCTCGCTCGCCTGGTGGTTCTTTTCAGCAAAGCCGGTAATGCCACACATAGTTTTTCCTCCGGGGGTCAGTCTGTCAGGCCCTTGTTGCCGTAATAGCGGGCGGTCTTGCGGTAGTAGTTGAGCTGGCTGCGCGCGTACCACAGCCCGCGCCGCAGGCTGCGGTCCTCCTTGCAGTAAAGCTGGTGGGCGCAGCAGCCGGCCTTTTTGAGCGCCGCGGCCTTTTTCAGCAGCGCTTTGTCCTTGAGATAGCGGCGGATCACGCCATACGGCGCGATCATCCACAAACTCTCGCTCCGGGCAATGGTCAGGGTCGCAGGCTTGTGCTCGATCACATCGTCGACGATCCAGCGCGCAAGGTTGTACCCGGCGGCCGTGACAAAATAGCTCGACCGGCCCTGGCGCGGGTTCATCTCGAACAGCTTGTATTCGCCGGTGCGGGCGTCGTACTTCATATCAAAGTTGGCGTAGCCCACCCAGCCGACATCCTCGAGAAACGCGCGCATTTTTTCAAGCAGGGCGGGGTCGTTGTATTCGGGGTCGGAGAGGATGGCCGCATAGTTGCCGATGCCTTCGGGGGTCTGCTCCTCCAGCAGCGGGCGGCCCAGCGCCAGCAGGCGCACTTTGCGGTCCAGCCCGCAGTAGGCGTTGAGCACGCGCATGCAGTTGTCGTCGCCGGGGATGTATTCCTGCAAAACCAGGTCGTCCTGGTATTCGCTGCCGTAGATGGCGGCGGTGATGGCGTCGAACTCCTGTTTAGTATGCGCCAGAAACACCTTTTTCTTGTGCGGGAAGCTGCAGTTCCAGTACGCGGCCGAGTTGCTGGCCTTGATGATGCAGGGGAAGTCAAACGGCAGCTCGATCGTGCGGTAGTTTTCGGCCGTGCAGGTGGCTGTCTGCGGGAAGGAGAGGCCGTGCGCACGGCAGGCGCGGTAAAAATTGTCCTTGATGTCAAGATCCAGCACGGTTTGCAGCTCCGGGCAGGCAAAATGGAAGTAAGGGGCCAGCGCCGCGCGGTGGCGGGCCATCAGGATCGTGTAGCCGTCGGCACAGGAGACAAGCAGCAGCGGGCGGCGGGCGTAGTCGTGGCTTTCGGCATATGCGACAAGCGTGCGCACAAAGATCTCGTCGTCCTCGAGCTGCGGTTCGACGGCGGCGATGCGCACGAGCTTTGTATTGCGGCAGGCCACAAGCACGGCCTTGCAGATCGCGTCGCTGACGACGCCGTACTGGGCGTAAAAGCTGCGGGCCATGCCGTAGACATTGGCATCGCTGCCGAGCAGCACCGGTTGGAATGTTTGCATAAAGCGCCTCTTTTGCACAAAGTTATACTGTTTCATTATATTTCCAAATTTGACGGGTGTCAATGCAAAAGCCGCAAACCCTGTGCGGAGGGCGCGGACATTTCCCGACCGCCTGTCAGGGGTTTTCCATTCCGGCCCCGCGGGCGGATATGGAATCCGCCCCTACGATCCATGGCAGGGCCCGCGGCCGGGCGGGATTCTTTCCATCTTATGCCGCCGGGCTTTGCAATGGCGGCGGAATTGTGTATAATAAGGGAAAATCAAGTAAAAGGCAACCCCAAAAAACTCCGCCCCGACCGCGCAAACTGCGCCCGGACGGCGCAGAGCAAACAGGAAAAGGAATCGCTTATGTGTGGAATCGTTGGTTTTGTCGGCGCGCGGGAAAATGCGGCCGAGATCTTGCAGGCGATGATGGACCGCATCGCCCACCGCGGGCCGGACGGCCAGGGCCAGTTTCTGGAAGGCCCGGTCGCGCTGGGGCAGCGCCGCCTGTCCATCATCGACCTGGAGGGCGGCCGCCAGCCGATGTATAACGAGGACAGCAGCCTCGTCGTCGTGTTCAACGGCGAAATCTACAACTTCCAGACCCTGCGCGAAGAGCTGCAGGCCGCCGGGCACACCTTCGCCACCCGCTCGGATACCGAGGTCCTGCTGCACGGCTACGAGCAGTGGGGCAAGGCGATGCTGGACAAACTGCGCGGCATGTTCACGTTTGCCATCTGGGACCGCCATGCGCAGACGCTGTTCTGCGCGCGCGACCATTTCGGCATCAAGCCGCTGTATTATTATCAGAACGACGCGGGCGAACTTTTGTTCGGCAGCGAGATCAAGAGCTTTCTTGACCACCCCGGCTTTAAGAAGGAGCTCAACGAGGACCAGCTTTCGCTGTATCTCTCCTACCAGTTCTCCCCCGGCGAGGACACCTTCTTCCGCGGCGTGAAAAAGCTGCTGCCCGCCCACTGGATGGAATGGAAGGACGGCGCGCTGACCGTGCAGCGCTACTGGACCCCGCGCTTCACGCCCGACGACGGCCCCACCCTGCAGGAGTGGGAGCAGGCCATCTCCGACGCGATGCAGGAGAGCGTGGCCGCGCACAAGATCGCCGACGTCGAGGTGGGCAGCTTCCTGTCCTCCGGCGTCGATTCCAGCTATATGGCGGCGCTGGCCCATGTCGACAAGACCTTCACGGTCGGCTTTGCCAACAAGCAGTATGACGAGACCGACTATGCGCGGGAGTTTTCCGCCCATATCGGCGTCAAGAACACGGCGTACCGCATCACGCCGGAGGAATACTGGGAAAACCTCGGCCGCATCCAGTACCACATGGACGAACCGCTGGCCGACGCCGCCAGCGTCGCGCTCTACTTCGTCAACCGCGAAGCGGCCAAGCAGGTCAAGGTCTGCCTTTCGGGCGAGGGCGCGGACGAGTTCTTCGGCGGCTACAACATCTATAAAGAGCCGTTCACGGTCAGCTGGTACGACCGCCTGCCGCTGTGGCTGCGCCGCGCGCTGGGCGCGGCGGCCGGGCTGCTGCCGCCGGTGCCGGGGGTCAACTTCCTGGTGCGGCGCGGCCGCCCGCTGGCGGAGCGCTACATCGGCAACACCAATCTGATGGGCGAGCGCCGCAAAAAGCAGCTGCTGAAAAACTATACCGGCCGCGTTCTGCCCACCGACCTCTCCCGCCCGTATTTTGAAGCCACCCGCGGCCAGGACCCGGTCACGCAGATGGAGACCTGCGACCTCAACCTGTGGATGGTGGGCGATATCCTGCTCAAGGCCGACAAGATGAGCATGGCGAACTCGCTGGAGCTGCGCGTGCCGTTTTTGGACCGCAAAGTGTTCGAACTCGCCTGCCGCATCCCGACCAGGTGCAAGGTGAACGCCCAGCAGACCAAGATCGCGATGCGCGGCGCGGCCGAAATGACCATCCCGCCCAAAACGGCCGACAAGAAAAAGCTCGGCTTCCCGGTGCCGGTGCGCGCCTGGCTGCGCGAGGAGAAATACGCGGCCATCCTGCGCGAAGCGTTCGGCAGCGAGGCGGCGCAGAAGTTTTTCAACACCGGCGCGCTGAACAAAATGCTGGACGAACATGTGAGCGGTAAGCGCGACAACTGGCGGCAGCTGTGGTGCGTGTTCATCTTCCTTGTCTGGTACGACGAATATTTTGTCAAACGCTGAAGAGGTGACGCTGATGCTTTTGAAACAACTGGTCAAGGGCCTTTCCTACCGGCTCGTACAGGGCAGCCTCAACACCGAGGTCTGCGATATCTTCTATGATTCCCGCAAGGTCGCGCCGGGCGGGCTGTTTGTGTGCATCGTCGGCACCCAGCGCGACAGCCACGACCTGGCCGCCGAGGCGGCCGCCAAAGGCGCGGCCGTGCTTGCGACCCAGCACGCGCTGGACCCGGCCGTGGCCGCGCAGTACCCGGGGCTGACCATCCTGCAGTTCGAAAACACGCGCTACGCGATGGCGATGCTCTCGGCCGCCTATTTCGGCCGCCCGGCCGAGGCGATGACGATGGTGGGCGTAACCGGCACCAAGGGCAAGACGACCACCACCCACATGATCCGCCAGGTGCTTGCCTGCGCCGGGCGCAAGGTGGGCATGATCGGCACCAACGGCGTGTACTATCCCGGCCACCACTATGACCTGAACAACACGACGCCCGAAAGCTACGAGCTGCAGAAGATCCTGCGCCAGATGGCCGACGCCGGCTGCGACGCCTGCGTGATGGAGGTTTCGAGCCAGGGGCTCATGATGGACCGCGTGGCGGGCATCCATTATCAGGTGGGCGTGTTCACCAACCTCTACCCCGACCACATCGGCCCCGGCGAACACGGCAGCTTTGAGGAATACCGCGCCTGGAAAGGCCAGCTGTTCCGCCGCTGCGATGTCGGCGTCGTCAACGCCGACGACCCCAACACCGCCCCGCTGCTGGAAGGCCACACCTGCCGCCTCATCACCTACGGCATTGAGCAAAAGGCCGACTACCGCGCCGCCAAAGATTACCGCCTGCTGCGCACCAAAGAGCTGCTGGGCGTCGAATTCACGCTGACCGAGCCCGACGGCCACACGCTGGACGTGCAGGTGGGCATGCCCGGGCTGTTCAGCATCTATAACGCGCTGGCCACCATCGGCGTGGGCAAAGCGCTGGGGCTGGGCGACGCGCCCATCCACGACGGGCTGCGCACAACGGTCGTCAAGGGCCGCGTCGAGCTTGTGCCCATCAGCCACCGGTTCACCATCCTCATCGACTACGCCCACAACGAAGCCGCCGCCGAAAGCCTGCTGGAAACGCTGCGCGCCTACAAGCCCAACCGGCTCGTCGTCGTGTTCGGCTGCGGCGGCAACCGCAGCAAGCTGCGCCGCTACGGCATGGGCGAGGTGTGCTCCCGCATGGCGGATTTCCTGATCTTGACCGAGGACAACAACCGCTTTGAGAAGGTGGAGGACATCCTGGCCGACATCCGCGAAGGCATCGCCAAAGGCCGCGCCGGCGTGCCGTATGTCGAGATCCCAGACCGCCTCGACGCGCTGCACTACGCCATCGACCACGCGCAGGAGGGCGACCTCATCGCCGTCATCGGCAAAGGCCACGAAGCCTACCGCGACCGCGAAGGCGTCAAGACCCCGTTCCTGGAGCGCGAGCTCATCGAAGAATACGCCGCCGAGACCGGCGTGGAATAAAAAACAAAGGGAAAATCAGAGAGCCCCGCCCTGCGGCATTGGCCGCGGGGCGGGGCTCTCTGGTTTATGCTCAGTCGTCCGAATCGAGTTTGAGCACGGCGGTGAAGGCCTCGCTGGGCAGGGTGACGCTGCCGAGCTTGCGCATCTTCTTTTTGCCGGCTTTCTGCTTTTCCAGCAGCTTCTTTTTGCGGGTGATGTCGCCGCCGTAGCACTTGGCCAGCACGTCCTTGCGCATGGCCTTGACCGTTTCGCGGGCGATGATCTTGCCGCCGACGGCGGCCTGCACCGGGATCTCGAACAGCGCGCGCGGGATGTTCTCCTTCAGCTTTTCGCAGATGCGGCGGCCCTTGGCGTAGGCGTTGTCCGCAAAGACGATCATGGAAAGCGCGTCCACCGGCTCGCCGTTGAGCAAAAAGTCCAGCTTGACGAGGTTGGAGGTGTGCCAGTCCTCCCATTCGTAGTCATAGCTGGCATAGCCGCGGCTGCGGCTCTTGATGGCGTCGAAGAAATCGTAGACGATCTCGCCCAGCGGGATCTGATAGTGCAGGTCCACGCGCGTTTCGTCCAGATATTTCATGTCGATCAGAATGCCGCGCTTCTGCTGGCACAGGTCCATCAGCGGGCCGACATAGTCGTTGGGCGTGTAGATGTGGGCGTTGACGAACGGCTCTTCGGCTTTCTGGATGCGGGTGGGGTCCGGGTAGGCGGAGGGGTTGTCGATGATCTCCACCGTGCCGTCGGTCAGCGTCAGGCGGTACTGGACGCCGGGCGTCGTTGTGATGAGGTCGAGGTCGAACTCGCGCTCAAGCCGCTCGGTGATGATCTCCATGTGCAAAAGGCCCAGGAAGCCGCAGCGGAAGCCAAAGCCCAACGCGGCCGAAGTCTCCGGTTCAAAGCTCAGCGAAGCATCGTTGAGCTGTAGTTTTTCCAGCGCGTCCTTGAGATCGGGATAGTCGGCGCCGTCCGCCGGGTAGATGCCGCAGAACACCATCGGCGTCACTTTGCGGAAGCCGGGCAGCGGTTCGGCGGTGGGGGCGGCGGCCATCGTGACCGTGTCGCCCACGCGGGTGTCGCGCACCGTCTTGATGCTGGCGGTCAGATAGCCGACTTCGCCGGCCTGCAGGCAGTCGCACGGGGCCAGGGCGGTCGCGCCCATATGGCCGACTTCGACAAGCTGGAACTGCGCGCCGGTGCTCATCAGGCGGATGGTATCGCCGGGGCGGACCGTGCCCTCGAACACGCGCACATAGACGATGACGCCCTTGTAGCTGTCGTAGATCGAGTCAAAGATCAGCGCCTTGAGCGGGGCGTCGGGGTCGCCGGTGGGGGCGGGGATGTCGCGCACGACGCGCTCGAGCACGTCCTCGATGCCGGTGCCGAGCTTGGCCGAGACGCGCGGCGCGTCCATGCAGGGCAGGCCGATGATGTCCTCGACCTCCTTGGCCGCGGTGTCGGGGTCGGCGCTGGGCAGGTCGATCTTGTTCAGGATCGGCACAACTTCAAGGTTATGGTCGATAGCCATATAGCAGTTGGCCAGCGTCTGCGCCCCGACGCCCTGGCTGGCGTCGACGACGAGCACCGCGCCCTCGCAGGCGGCCAGGCTGCGGCTGACCTCATAGGAAAAGTCGACATGGCCCGGCGTGTCGATGAGGTTGAAGTCGTAGGTCTGGCCGTCTTTGGCGTGGTAGCGCATGGTCACGGCGCGGGCCTTGATCGTGATGCCGCGCTCGCGCTCGAGCTCCATATCGTCCAGGATCTGGTCCTCCATCGTGCGTTTGTCCACGCTGTCGGTCAGTTCCAGGATGCGGTCGGACAGGGTGCTTTTGCCGTGGTCGATGTGGGCGATGATGCAGAAATTGCGGATGGTATCTTTTGCCATTAACCTTCCTCCAAGTCGTTCCAGATGCCCACCAGCGCGCCGCCCTGCAGGTAGACGCGGGGCACGCGGCGGGAGATGCCGCACACCACCTCATAGTTGATGGTGCCGGTCTTTTGCGCGATGGTATCGGCGGTATCGGCGCCCGCTTCGGCCCCGGCCGGGCCGAACACGGTCACTTCGTCGCCCATTGCGGCGGCGGGGATATCGGTCACATCAATGACGGTCTGGTCCATGCAGACGCGGCCCAGCACCGGCGCGGCCTGCCCGCGCACCAGCATGACGCCGCCCGCATCGTTGCCGGAAAGCCGCCGCGGGTAGCCGTCCGCATAGCCGACCGAGACGGTCGCGACGCGGCGCGGGGTTTCGGCCGTGTAGCGGCGGCCGTAGCTGACGCTTTCGCCGGGCTGCAGCGTTTTGACCTGGGTAATGACCGCCTTGAGCGTCATCACCGGCCGCAGCGCGGGGAACGGGAGCTCCGGGCTGGGGGCCAGGCCGTACAGCACAATGCCCGCGCGGGTCATGTCGCCGTTCCATTCGGGGTGGCACAGCTGCGCCGCGCTGTTGGCGCTGTGCACCATGCCCGGCGCATACCCGGCGGCGCGCACCGCTTCGACCGTGCGCGCAAACAGCGCCTGCTGTTCTGCGGTGTAGGCGGCGTCGTCCGCCCCGGTGCTGTCGGCAACGGCGTAGTGCTGGAACATGCCGGTCACGCTCAGCCCGGGCAGCTCGTAGCATTCGCACAGCGCGGCCACGGCCGCGCCGAAGTTGCCGCGCACCGCAAAACCGATGCGGCCCATGCCGGTGTCCACCTTGAGGTGGCAGGACACCGACACCCCGGCCGCCACCGCCGCGGCCGAAAGGGCGCGGGCGTATTCCGGCGAGAACACCGCCTGCGTGATGCCCTGGTTGGCCAGCCCCGCCGCAAAAGCCGGGTCTGTGTAGCCGAGGACCAGGATCGGCAGCGTGATGCCGTGGCGGCGCAGGTGGCGCGCTTCGCCCAGACAGCTGACCGCGAACCCGGCCGCCCCGGCCCCGTGCAACGCGCGGGCGACCGCCACAGCCCCGTGGCCGTAGGCATCCGCCTTGACGACGGCGCACACCGGCCGCCCGGCCGTGCGGTGCACATAGGCGAAATTGTCGCGCAGGGCGTCGAGGTCGATCTCGGCCCAGCAGTGGCGTTCGAACCCGTATTTATTGCGATAGCTTTGCATGGCGTTTTCCTCCCCAAAGCTGCCAGATACTTTATCGGTTTATTATAGCATACGCAGCGCGGTTTGACCAGTGCGCCGCCGCAGCCGCGCGCACCGGAATTTCGCATGAAATGCCATGGAAGAATCAAAGAGATAAAAAGAGATAAAGAGAGAAAAAGCGAGCTATGCAGGAATAACGCAAAAAAGTTTGCAAAATCCATTGACGCGGGCGCGGGGCTTTGCTATAATCACACTTGCGCAATCAGCGTCCGGGCTTTGCGGCCCGGGCATGTCTATAAGCGTCAAAACGGCGGGCCGCCGGGCGGCCCGCAGCACATCAAGTACGGAGGATTCAGTATTATGAGCACTACTCTCGCTAAGCCCGCTGAGATGGCTGACCGCAAGTGGTATGTGATCGACGCTGCCGGCAAACCGCTGGGCCGCGTTGCCGCCAAAGCGGCCGTGCTGCTGCGCGGCAAGAACAAGCCCACCTTCACCCCGAACGTCGACTGCGGCGACCATGTCATCATCATCAACTGCGACCAGGCGGTCCTGACCGGCAAGAAGCTGGAGAAGAAGTTCCACCGCACCCATTCCGGCTGGATCGGCGGCCTGAAGGAGACCCAGTACAAGACCCTGATGGCCGAGGCCAGCGACAAGGCCATGACCTACGCCGTCAAGGG
>DWXD01000054.1 GCA_019119365.1 Candidatus Gemmiger stercoripullorum
TCATGAGGGACAGAGCTCCTTTTTGGGTTTGTTGGTGTCGCAACTTAACTATACCCTATGAAGGCTCTGTCCTTCTACTTTTTTATTTGCTTTTACTTGCTCTTCTGTCCAATATGTATTGTAGCTCTACAGTTGCAAGGCTTGCGGACCGCCACCGCGCTTTACCGCGGCAGGGCGTTGTGCTATACTGTTTTTCAGTTGGCGCGGCGCTGCCGCAGCCAGAGAGATGGTACAGGAAAAAAGGGAGGCAGCCCATGCGGCGGGTGGATTTTGAAAACGGCGGGATCATCCCCAACATCGTGCAAGCGGCGTTTCCGATGCTGATCGCGCAGGTATTGAACCTTTTGTATAATATCGTCGACCGCATCTACATCGCCCGCATCCCGGAGATTGGCACGGCGGCGCTGGGCGCAGTCGGGCTGTGTTTCCCGGTCATCGTCATCATCACGGCGTTCAGCAACCTGTTCGGCAGCGGCGGCGCGCCGCTTTTTGCGATTGCCCGCGGCGGCCATGAGCAGGAGCGCGCCCGGCGCATCCTGCACACTTCGTTCACGATGCTTGTGTACTGCGCCATTGTGCTGATGGCGGCCGGTCTTTTGTTCGCCCGGCCGGTTTTGGCGCTGTTTGGGGCCTCGCCCGCCGCGATGCAGTATGCTTTGCCCTACATGACGATCTATCTGCTTGGTACCCTGCCTGCCATGCTGACAACCGGCCTCAACCCGTTCGTCAACGCCCAGGGCTATGTGACCATCGGCATGACGAGCGTTGTGATCGGCGCGGCCGCAAACCTTGTTCTGGACCCGATTTTTATCTTTGTGCTGGGCATGGGTGTCGCCGGGGCGGCGGTCGCGACGGTGCTCTCCCAGGTTCTTTCGGCTGCGTTCGTGCTGTTCTTTCTGTGTACCAAAGCGGAGTACCGTCTCCGCCTCCTGCCGCCGCGCGCGCTGGCGGCCAACTTTGCCTGCCTGCGCGATATCGTAAGCCTGGGCACGGCCGGTTTCATCATGCAGCTGACCAACAGCGTCGTCACGATCTGCTGCAACAACGTTCTGGCTGCCACTGGCGGCGATCTGTATGTCTCGGTCATGACCATCCTGTCCAGCGTACGCCAAATGGTCGAAACGCCGCTCAGCGCCATCACCGACGGTTCTTCCCCGGTTATCAGCTACAACTACGGCGCGCGCCGCGCGCACAAGGTCAAGAAAGCCTGTATCACAATGGCGCTGCTGGCCGTCGCCTATACGCTGGCAATCTGGCTTGTGATCTTACTGGCCCCGCGTGTGCTCATTGCCGTTTTCAGCAGCGACGAAGCCCTGCTGGCCGATACGATTCCGGCCATGAAACTGTATTTCTCCACCTTCATCTTTATGGTGCTGCAGTACGTCGGGCAGACGACCTTCAAATCGCTGAACAAACACCGGCGGGCAGTGTTTTTCTCCCTGCTGCGCAAGGTGTTTATTGTTGTTCCGCTGACCTCTCTTTTGCCCTATGCGCTTGGCATGGGCACCGACGGCGTGTTTATGGCCGAACCCGTCTCCAACGTCCTCGGCGGCTGCGCCTGCTTCTTCGCGATGCTGGCCACCGTATTACCGGAGCTCAGGCAGATGGAAAAGGTGAATGCCGAACCTGAACGGAACTCCGGCTAAAATCGAAGGCCGCGCCTTACAGCAAGGCGCGGCCTTCATATATAAAAGCATACAGAAAAACCGGCACGCATAGCGTACCGGTTTTTGTGTTGGTTGGCCGTTTTCACTGGTCAGCCAGCGAACCTTTTAGCGAGTGTGTAAAGGACTCAACTTCTTTTATGTTGATTATGCGGCAAGGCTGAAACAAGTATAAGCCGATTATTTCGAATCGGCTTGCTGGTTTCAATTTGTTTTTGTGATCGATCACGCTTGCAGCCCACTTTTGAAGCGTATGGTCAGTTGTCCGCCCGGCATCACCGTGATTTCTTCGACGATTCTGCGAACAAGATCGTCATCGTATTCGTTCAATTCAATTGCAGTATGCTCGATCGTGTCCAGAATCGTTTGCAGTTGACGCTTTCGTTCTTCGTCCTGCTGCACGGAGTGCTCTACGGCTTTCAGCTGTGCTTGCAGATTGGATTTTTCTTTGCTCAATTGTTTGAATTTTTCATCATAGATGCTGCTGTCCGCGCTGTGGCTGACGAGTAGCAACAGGTTGGACATGTCCTGGTCGATTTCCTGGATACGGGTAATGACAGCCGCCGCATTTTGTTGGTCGGCAGCCTGCAAGGCGATTTTGCGTTCCACATCTTTTAGAGCTGCCTTGACCCGCTCACTGTCAGTGAACATCGGTCGAATCATATCCATGATCATTTTCTGCAGTTCCGGTTCTTTCAGGCTGGGTGAATGCTTGCAGTACTTTTTTCCGTACTCCAGACGATTGATGCAGCGCCAGATGTGTTCTTTTGCGCCGTCACGCTTGACCCACTGGGTGCGGCGGTACATACAGCCGCATTCACCGCAGACCAGACGCTCCGACAGTGCGAACTTGCTTGTGTACTTGCCCTGTTCCGTTTTGGTTTTGCGCTGCGAGATTTTGGGACGGCAGCTGCGCCGGGCCAGTTCCAATTGTACCTGCTGGAATATCTCCCGCGGAATAATAGCCGGATGGTTGTCCGTTACATAATAATGCGGCCGTGCTCATTGCGCACCACGCGGCGAACCAGGTACCCCGCTTTCTCCAACTCTCGTAGCGCCCCGCCAATAGCGTCCACACCCTCCTTGCAGATTTTGGCCAGGCGGCGGGTGGTGTAGTTCCACTCGTCCGGCAGGGACAGCATCATGGACAGAAGGCCCTTGGACTTCAGCGAGATCGTCGTGTCGCGCAGGTGGTAATTGCTCATGACGGTATAGTTTTTGTTGCGTTCTATGCGAAATACGGACATTTTGTTCGGACCTCCTGTCAGTTTTGGTTGCTTGTAAAGTTGGGTTTATTGTTCGTCCTGCTGCAAGGCAGAGAAAAAGTCCAGTGTTGCCTTGGGTACTGCCTTCTTCGGTTTGGGTTCCGCGGGCGCGGCGGTGACTTGGATTTTACCAAGTTCTTCCCGCAGCATGGTGCGCAGTCCTTCTTGTGCGGCAGCCTGGTCGCTGGCTTTGAGGATGCAGGCGGCAAGATACGCGCTGCGCTCCCCAGGCGACTGCGACTGTAAGAGCTGCCAGGCGCGGCGCTGGGCCGGGTCGCGCAGGTTGGGGCGGAAGACGAATTGCGGGCGCTTCACCCTTGCGCGTCATCGCCCCAAAGAGCGGCCACAGCGCGCTCATATCCCTGGGCGTTGACACGGTCGTCCAGCAGGGTCACGGTGCGACAAATCGCGTCTGTGGGGCGGACGTGGCGGCTCACCACCGACGCGCCTCCTCCCATCATGACGACGGGGAGCGCGTGGTAGTCAAACCCCGCTTCCAGCACGGCGGAGAGCAGCC
>DWXD01000009.1 GCA_019119365.1 Candidatus Gemmiger stercoripullorum
AAGCCCCCGCCCCCACGCCCGCGCCGACGCAGGCCCCGGCCCCCAGCGAGACGATCAATGTGACGATGAACGGCACGGCCCAGACGATGGACCTTGTGCGCTGCCTTGCCATGATCGCCCAGAACGAGCTGGGCCCCAGCGCCCCGGCCGAAGCCTACAAGGCCCAGTGCGTGGCGGCCCACTGCTGGATTCTCAGCCAGGGCGGCTACCCGTCTGTGGCCGGGGCGGAACCCGGCGCAGCGGCATTGGCTGCCGCCCAGGAGGTCGCGCGGGTGCTTGTGACCTATAACGGTCAGGTCTGCTTCACGCCGTACTTTGCCTCGGCCTCCACCGGCACGGCCGCCGCCAGCGAGGTCTGGGGCGGCACCATCCCGTATCTGGTGCCGGTGGACAGCCCCTATGACCAGAGCACGGCCTCCAACTGGAACACCAACGGCTACAACACCGGCTGCGCCCGCTTTGCGCGCCAGAAGCTGCAGGACCGCATCAAGGAAAAGATGGGCGTCGACCTTTCCGGCGTCGATCCCAACAACTGGTTCACCATCCTTTCGACCAACGCCTACGGCTGGGTTAACCAGATGCAGATCGGCCCCAACGCCAGCGGCAACGACACCTGCTCCGGCCGCTGGTTCCGCGAAACGCTGACCGCGGGCTGCAGCGTGGACGGCCGCAGCCTGCGCAGCCACTGCTTCACCGTCTCCTACGACGCTTCGCTCGACTGCTTCATTTTTGACGTCAAAGGCTACGGCCACGGCTGCGGCATGAGCCAGTGGGGCGCGATTGGCTACGCCAACAACGGCTGGAGCTACCAGGACATCCTCACCCACTACTACCCCGCCACCACGATCACGACCTACTGATCGCTTTCCGCGGCGGTTATGCCGCCAAATCCTCATAAAGCCAACGACTAAAGCCCCCTTCCTCCGCGTACAATAAAGCGGGGAAGGGGGCTTTTGCATCATGTTTTCGATCCCGCACGCGCGCCCGCACGCGCGGCCAAAACTGCGCCGCGCCGCCGCCCGGCCGGGGCTGGATGTGGCGTTTCTCGCCATCCTGCTGCTGCTTTTGTGCTACGGGCTGCTCATGCTCTATTCGGCCGGGTATGCGGTGGCGCTCTACCGCCGCGGCGACGCCTACGCCTATATCCGCCCGCAGCTGCTGTTCGCGGCGCTGGGCGTTGCCGCCATGTATGCGGCTTCGCTTGTCGATTACCACATCTGGCACCGCCTGGCCTGGCCGCTGCTCGGCGTGTCGCTCGTGCTGCTCGTCATTGTGCTGTTCATGCCGGAGTACAACGGCTGCAAGCGCTGGCTCGTTCTGCCGGGCCTGGGTACGCTGCAGCCCAGCGAGATCGCCAAGTTTTCGGTCGTGCTTGTGTTTTCGCACATCATCTCGCTCAACCACGACCGCATGAAAACCTTTTCCACCGGCGTGCTGCCGTTCGGCCTTGTGCTCGGCGCGGTGGCGGTGCTCATGCTGCTGGAACCGCACCTCTCGGGCACCGTGCTCATCCTCGGCATCGGCGCGGTGCTCATGTTTGTCGGCGGCACCGGGCTTCGGTGGTTCGGCATCGCCGCCGCGCTCGGCGTCGGGGCCGTTGCGGCGGCGGTCGTGCTGCTGCCGGACCTTGTGCCCTATGCGGCCAGCCGCCTTGCCTCCTGGCAGGACCCTTTCGCCGACCCTCTGGGCGAAGGCCACCAGACCATCCAGAGCCTGTACGCCATCGCCTCGGGCGGGCTGGTCGGGCTGGGGCTGGGCAACAGCCGCCAGAAATACCTCTATGTGCCCGAACCGCAGAACGACTTCATCTTCTCGATCCTGTGCGAAGAACTCGGCTTTGCGGGGGCGGCGCTGGTCATCCTGCTGTTCCTTGCGCTGTTTTTGCGCGGCATGTCCATCGCCGTGCGCGCGCGGGATAAGTTCGGCGCGCTGCTCGTCGTCGGCTTTGTCACCCAGGTCATCCTGCAGGCGGTGCTCAACATTGCGGTCGTGACCAACACCATCCCCAACACCGGCATCAGCCTGCCGTTTTTTTCCTCCGGCGGCACCAGCCTGATGATGCTGCTTGGCGAGATGGGCATCGTCCTGTCGGTCTCGCGCCAGGCCGACGGCGTTTAAGGCGCACTGTCACATCGTTTTCACTTGTTTGGCGGGGCAAATCGTGGTATACTTTCTTCGTATTTTGTATGCGTTGGATGTTTTTTGGCATCCTGACCACAAGGAGAGTGAACCTGCTGATGCAGCCCTGCAAAGTTTCCGCCCCGGCGTTTCTGGCGCGCGCGGCGCTGGCGTTTTTCACCAGCTGGGCCGTGCTGTTCCTGCTGCTGCTGGGGGCGTATGCGCTGCCCGGCGCGCCGGTGCGGCAAAATATCGCGCGCTCGGCGCCCACGCTGCAGCGCGAAGGGCTGTACCCGGAGTTTTTCGGTTTTAAACTGTTCCAGATGGACAACTACACCGATACGGTCATGCTGTTCGAGGCCGCCAGCGCCGACGAGACCGCCCCGCTGACCGCCATGATGACCAACACCGCCTACAATGTCGACAATTTCGAGACGCTGGCCGACGACCTCGCGGCTTATCTCGCCGCGCGGGAGGCGGGCGCGCCGCTGCCCGATACCCTCGAGCCGTTCTCCTACGCGCGCTACTGGCACGGGTATCTGATCTGGCTGCGACCGCTTTTGTGCCTGATGCCCTACACCGGCGTGCGCGTCGTGCAGTATCTTGTGCTGGCGGCGCTGCTGGCCGGAGTGCTGTGGGGGCTGCGGCGGCAGGCCGGGTGGCGCGCCGCCGTGTGGTTCGCCGCCAGCCAGGCGCTTGTCAGCGTGTTTTTTGTGCCGCATCAGGTACAGTTCTTTACATGCTTTGCCATCGCTTATGCCGGGTGCTGCTGGGTGCTGGCCAAACCGCGCGGCGTGCGGCAGCTTGCCCTGGCGCTCATCGTGCTCGGCGTCGCCACCGCGTTCTGCGACCTGCTCGTCACCCCCATCCTCACGCTGGGGCTGCCGGTGGCGGTGTGGCTGCTCTGCGTGCCGCAGCGTCTGGCGGCCGGGCCGCGCCAGTGTGCGGCCGTTGCCGCGGGCAGCCTGTGCTGGGGCGTTGGCTACGGCGGCTGCTGGGCGCTCAAGTGGGTGCTGGCCGGGGCGATCACCGGCCAGGACGTCATTGGCGACGCCGTGCGCCAGATCGGCGTGCGCACCACCGGCGCCACCTGGCACGGTATAGAACTGACCTGGGGCAACATCCTGCGGTTCGTGCTGGACACGCTCCACAGCCGCGGCCTGTTCTGGCCGCTGGCCGCCGTGTGCGTGCTGGCGCTGGCGCTGTTCGCGCTGTGCCTGCGCGGGCGGCAGGCGCTGGCCACGGCGCTGCCGCTGGGCCTGACCGCGCTGATGGCCCCGGCCTGGCTCGCGCTGCTGCGCACCCACTCGATCCAGCACGGCTGGTTCACCTGGCGCGCGCTCGGCGTCACGCTGTTTGCGGGGCTGGCGTTTGTTTCGATCTGCTGCAGCTGGAAGACCGGCCTGCGCCGCCTGACGCGCCGCGGCCGACAACAAGAGGATTGAAAGTATGTTCAAAAAGGAAGACGAAGAAAAAAAGACCCCCGAACCGCAGGCGGAAGTCCCCGCCGCTGAACCGGAAAAACAGGCTGCACCCGCCGGGCCGGACGCGGAGCAAACCGCAAGCACGGCCGCCGCGCCTGCGGAAAAACCGGCGGCGGAAACCGAAAAGCAACCGGAAAGCAAGCCGGAACAGGCCGCGCCCTGCGAACCGGACACGGCGGAGGGGGCCGAAACGGACAGCGCGCCTGCGGAAGAAACAGCGGAAGCGCCGGAAAGCAAACCGGAGGACGAACCGGAAAAGCCGCCCGCGCCGCAGCCCGAACAGCAGGCAAAACAAAAGAACCGGGCGCGCCTGCCGCTGCCGCTGCGCATCCTGCTCGGCGTGTTCTGCCTGGTGCTCGTCGTGCTGGGGCTGGCCATCGCCTATGTCAACGGCAAGCTGGACCTGATCCACTATAGCGACGGCACCATCGACGGCATCGGCACCATCGGCGCAGGCGAAGACCAGGACCTGGACAGCACCGGCCTTACGCACAGCGACGGGGAGATGCTCATGCCGGAGGGCAGCCCGTTCGCGGATGATTCGGTGCTCAATGTGCTGCTCATCAGCACCGACGAGCGCACCGAAGCCGTCAACGACGCCGACGCGTTCACCAACCTCGGCCAGCTCGACGGCTCCCGCTCTTCGACCGAGTTCAGCTCCGACGCCCGCGCCGACAGCCTGATCCTCGCCTCGCTCAACATTGACGAGGATACGATCAAGCTCGTCTCGATCGAGCGCGCCACCGGCGTGCCGATCCTGCTGGACGAATACGAGGACGAATACGACTGGATCACCCACACCTTCCGCTACGGCGGCGCGCGCCTGACCATGGACACGGTCGAGACCTGCTTCGGCGTGCAGGTGGACCACTATGTGCGCTTCAACTTCAACTCCTTCGTGCAGATCGTCGACGCCGTCGGCGGTATCGACATCGAACTGACCGAGCAGGAGGCCGCCGCCCTCAACTGGGAGGTCCCCTCCAACTCGATGCTGATCGTGAACCGTGTGCACGCCGGGCTCAACCACCTGGACGGCTACACGGCGCTGCAATACGCCCGCCTGCGCTCCATCGACAACGACTGGCAGCGCATCGTGCGGCAGCGCACGGTCATCCAGGCCGTGCTCAACCAGGTGCAGAACGCCTCGGTCACAGAGCTGGACAACCTGCTCAACACGGTGCTGCCGCTTGTGCAGACCAACTTCACCAAAGCCGAGATCGCGGCGCTGCTTGTGCAGCTGCCGGGCTTCCTCGGCGTGCAGGCCGAGCAGATGTCGATGCCGGTCGAAGGGACCTACGGCGCGCGCACCGGCATGGACGACCGCACGATGTACGACCCCGACTGGCGGGTCAACAGCCGCATTTTGCGGGACTTCCTCTATGATGGCATGACGGCCGAAGAGGCCGTCGCAGCCCATGTGGACGGCGCCGAAACGCCGGAGACGGCCGCCGAAGAAACCGAAGCGGGCGGCTATCTCGGGGCCTATGCGCAGGAGCTCGGGGCGGAGCAGCCGCTCGACACGGAAAAGTTCGGCGCGTCCGCCTACCGTGTTTTCCTGGCCGGCGGCCAAACCGGCGAAGCCGAGACCTGGACCGCCGCGCAGGCGCTGCTGCGCAGCCTGCACGAACGCCAGGGCGTCAACGCTCTGCTGTATGACTGCGGCCCGGCCGCCGCGCTCGCGCTCAACGACCAGATGGCCCGCTGGCTCGACCCGTCGGCCGATGCCGCCCAAACGCAGGAAGAAGCCGAATTCTGGAGCTGGCTTTCGTTTTATAACGGCCTGCAGAGCAGCAGCACCACGCTGGAGATTGTCGGCATCGGGGAGGAGGACGACCCGCTGCTGGCCATGCAGGGCCTGCGCACGCTGTACGCCGCCACGCTGCCCGCCATCGACCCCGACACCCTGACCTGCGAGCCCGCCCGCGCCGCCTGGCGGCATATGCAGGAGGAAGCGACCTATACGGACCCGGCCCGCGCCGAGCAGACGCTGCGCACGCTGCGCGCCCTGGCCGGGCAGGAAAGCGCCGAAAGCGACCTCTACCAGTTCTTCAGCGGCAATGTCAACTGGGCCAGGCAGCTGCTGGCCGCCATGTCGGTGCAGGGCAGCGATGCGGCCGCCTGCGCGGAACGCCTGGAAGCGATGTGGCCGCATTACAGCAACGAAAACTTCTTTGCGCTGTGCAGCCAGGCCGATATCGCCGCCAGCAGCGGCACGCTGGCCGCGGCCCTGAACGCCGCGGATTCCCCGGTCGCGGACCGTGTGTGCACGGTGCTGCTCTACAGCCTGGAGGCCGGGCCCGGCGACGGCGGGACCGAACTGCCGGACGCCGAAGCGCTCTATGCGGACGCGCAGGACGCCATAGCCGCTGCGGCCAAAGCCGCCGAGGAGGCTGCGGCAGCCGCCGAACAGGCCGAGCGCGAAGCGCAGGACCAGGCGCTGGCCGCGGTTGAGCGCGCCGAAGCGCTGGAGGACGGCGCCGCCCCGCAGCCGACGCCCGAACCGACGCCCGAACCCACGCCGGAGCCCACGCCCGAACCGACCGCCACGCCGCTGCCAGAGGAAACGCAGGACCCGGTGCTGTTCATTGCGCTGGACGGCGAAGACAGCCCTTATGCGAGGCTGGGGGCCGACAAGCTCGTGCTGATCCCGACTTCCACCGCCGCCACGCCGCTGCCCACGCCGGAACCGGAAGCAGCCGAGGGTTGACAAAACCGCCCCGGTGTGCTATAAAGAACTAAACCGTTGAAGCGAAAGTAAAACTGCAAGCGCACCCACAGAGAGCCCCCGGCGCTGGGAACGGGGCGGAGAGCGGCGCAGACAAATGGTTCGCTGAGGGCGCGGGGAAACGGCCAACGCCGCAGTATCCGCAGACGGCAGCCCCCGTTACCGGGCAGGGGAGTGTTGGCTCCCCGCAGAGCGGCCGCCTTTTTGGGGCGGCAAGCAAGGTGGCACCACAGGAATTTTTCCTGCCCTTGCACAGAAGGCATTTCTGTGCAAGGGCAGTTTTTCTTTGCACAGAGAACATCCCACACAAACAGGCAGGGAGGGAACGGTATGAAGATCCGACTGGAAGAACGATGGCGCGGCGACAAGTTTGGACTGCTGGAACCGCTTTTGGCCGCGGGGCGCAAAGCCCCGCCACATGAACATCAGAAAGGACATTGTACCATGAAAAAGACTGTCGCCATGCTTTCCGCCGCCGTGTTCGCCCTCTCGCTGGCCGCCTGCGGCGCTTCCTCCACCGCCCCCGCCGGTGAAAACGCCGCCGCCCCGCAGAGCGGCGCGGCCGCCGCCACCGCCGGCGGCGTGCGCATCGCCATTGTGCAGCAGATGGACCACGCCAGCCTGGACCAGATCCGCGCGGCCATCGAAGCCGAGCTTGACGCCCAGGCCGCCGCGCAGGGCATTGCGATCGAATATGAGCTGTTCAACGGCCAGAACGACGCGACCACCCTCAACCAGATCGGCACCCAGGTCATCGCCGACGGCTACGACGCCATCATCCCGATCGCGACGCTGGCCGCCCAGTGCATGGCCAACGCGGCCGCCGAGACCGAGACCCCGGTCGTCTACGCCGCCATCTCGGACCCGGCTACGGCCGATTTGACCGGTATCTCCTATGTCACCGGCACCTCCGATTACCTTGATACCGAATTCATCATGCAGATGATGTTCGCCGCCACGCCGGACCTTGAGACGGTCGGCCTGCTCTATTCCAACTCCGAGCCCAACTCCGAAGCCGCCATCGAAGCGGCGAAAGCCTATCTGGACGGCAAGGGCGTCGCCTATGTCGAAGCCTCCGGCAACACCAACGACGAAGTCCTCTCGGCCGCCGTCACGCTGGCGGACCAGGCGGACGCCGTCTTCACCCCCACCGACAACGTCGTCATGGCCGCCGCGGGCGCGGTCTCGGCCACTTTTGCCGAAGCGGGCATCCCCTACTATACCGGCGCGGACAGCTTTGTGACCTCCGGCGCGCTGGCCACCTGCGGCGTCAACTATGACGAGCTCGGCGCGGCCACGGCCGGCTTGGCGCTCGAAGTGCTGCAGACCGGCACGGTGCCCGAATACGAGATCGTGCCCGGCGGCGTCGTCACCGTCAACACCGAGACTGCCGCGGCCCTCGGCATCGACCCGGCCGTTTTCGGCGATCTCGGCGGCACCCTCGTCGAAGTCACCACCGCCGCAGAATAACATTCCCCACCCCGGAAAGGCAGGCGTCTGACCCCGTATGTTTTCACTCTCCATCCTGCAGAGCGCCCTGGAGCTGGGCTGCATCTACTCGCTCGTTGCGCTGGCGCTGTTTCTGAGCTTCCGCGTGCTCAATATCGCGGATATGACCACCGACGGCGCGTTCACGCTCGGCTGCGCCGTGTCGGCCACCGCCGCCGTGGCGGGCCACCCCATCCTGGGCCTGTTCCTGGCCATGGCGGCCGGGGCGGCGGCCGGGGCCGTCACGGCCCTGCTGCAGACCCGCCTCGGCGTGCCCTCCATCCTGGCGGGCATCGTCACCAACACCGGCTTGTACACGGTCAACCTGGCCGTCATGGGCTTTTCCTCCAATGTGCCCATGCTCAAGACCACCACGGTCTTTACGCTGCTGCAGGATGTCCTCGGCAAAGATTCTCCCTACAAGCTGGTCATTGCCGCCGTGGCGGCGGCCGCGGCCTGTGCGGTGCTGGTCTGGTTCCTCGGCACGCGGCTCGGTCTTTCCATCCGCGCCACCGGCGATAACCCCGACATGGTCCGCGCCAGCTCCATCAACACGGCGTTCACCATCCTGGTCGGCCTGTGCGTTTCCAACTGCCTGACCGCGCTGTCGGGCGCGGTGCTCGCGCAGTACCAGCGCTCGGCCGATATCAACCTCGGCACCGGCATGGTCGTCATCGGCCTCGCTTCGCTCATCATCGGCGAAACGATCTTTGCCCGCGGCGGCATCTGGGTCAAGGCGCTGGGCGCTGTCGGCGGCAGTATCCTCTACCGCTTCATTATTGCGCTGGCGCTGCGGGCCAACGTTCCTTCGGAATGTCTCAAGCTGCTGTCTGCCGTCATCGTCGGGCTGGCCATCGCCATGCCCGCCATCCGCGCAAAGGCGGCTTTTGCCCGCCGCCGCGCCGCCGCCAAACGGGAAGGGGGCCGCTGAAATGCTGGAACTGAAAAACGTCGGCAAGGTCTTCAACCCCGGCACCGTCAACGAGAAAAAAGCGCTGACCGCGGTCAACCTGCATCTTGCGGAAGGCGATTTCGCGACCATCGTCGGCTCCAACGGCGCGGGCAAATCCACGCTGTTCAACGCCATTGCGGGCGCGTTCACGCCGGATACCGGTTCAATCACGCTGGCTGGGCAGGACATCACCTTCCTGCCCGACTACCGCCGCTCCAAGTTCATCGGCCGCATGTTCCAGGACCCGCTCAAGGGCACGGCCCCGCACATGACCATTGAGGAAAACCTCGCGCTGGCGTTTTTGCGTGCCTCGGGGCAGACCTCGCCGTTTTCGCGCATCTCCAAAGCCGACCGCGCCCTTTTTGCCGAGCGCCTCGCCGCGCTCGGCCTCGGGCTGGAGGACCGCATGAAGCAGCCGGTCGGCCTGCTTTCGGGCGGGCAGCGCCAGGCCCTCACGCTGCTCATGGCGACGCTTGTCACCCCCAAACTGCTGCTGCTGGACGAGCACACCGCCGCGCTTGACCCGGCCACCGCCGAAAAGGTGCTTGAACTGACCAAACAGATCGTGGCCGAGCACCACATCACCTGCCTGATGATCACCCACAACATGCGAGACGCCCTGACCCTGGGCAACCGCACGCTGATGATGGACGGCGGCCGCATCGTGCTGGACATCGCCGGGCCCGAGCGCGCGGGCCTGACCGTCCAGGACCTGCTGCTGCGCTTTGCCAAACAGGCCGGCCACGACCTCGACGACGACCGCGTGCTGCTCAGCAACGCGGACGAAGCGTAAAAAGCCCGCCCGCCCCCGGCAAACAGGCAAAAAACAAGCATAAAGAATACGCGCGCTTTCCCGCCGGCCGGCCCGGCAGGGGAAAGCGCGCGTATTTTTGTTTTTGTGCGGGGAAAGGCGGCGCACAGCGCGGTCATTCCTGCTCCATGCCCAAAAGCCAGGGCACCGATACGCCCAAGATGCGGGCAAACACCGGCAGCTCGTAGTCCGGCACAAAGCGGGTGCCGATCTCGATGCGGCTGATGCTGTCCCGCTCGATGATCACGCCCGCCACCTGCATCCGTGCCGCCAGGTCGGTCTGCGAAAGCCGGCGCTTCTGCCGCGCCTGTCGGATGCGGTCGCCGGAAATATTCTTTTTACCGTTATAATCATAGATCTTCATACCGGCACAGGGTTCCCCAGTCTACGCAAAAATATGTTAAAGATCAGTATTTTGCTTGACTTTAGCACATTTTGCGGCTATGATTGTGTTAAAAATCAGCAAAAACCTGCTTTATTTGCTGTGCCGTTTTTCAGCGCGCGCCTTTTTGCCCCGGCGCCCTTCGTTGGGGGACTGTTTTTTGCAAAAATGCTTTCATGGTCAGACGCCTGTCCATGAGGTCCATATACAATAAAGCAACACAAACGTCAGGAGGAACCATCATGAAATACTGCCAATACTGCGGCGCACAGTTGGAGGAAGATGCCAAGTTCTGTTCCGGCTGCGGGGCGCCGGTGACCGATGCAGGCGGCGCTTCCGCACAATCCGGAGCGCCCGCACCCGCACAACCCGGAGCGCCCGCACCCGCGCAGCCCGCAGCACCCGCGCAGCCCGCAGCACCCGCGCCCGCCGCGGCCAAAAAGTACCGGGGCATCGCCGCACAGTTTGAAGCCATAGCCGCCGGCAAGCGGCCGAAAGCGAGTACTTTTACCTTCTATTACGGCTTCTACCAGTTGCTGTACCACAAAAGTTACCGGCTTTTCAAATATACGTACCTGCCGTGCTCTCTGCTGGTCTGCTTCGCGATTTTCCTGCTTTTTTATGCGTCTGCGGCGCAGGCTTCGGGCGCGTTGCTCACGTTTTCGCTGCTGCTTATGCTGATCGCGATGATCGGGTTTGTGATCGTCAGCATTTGGATGTGCCGCTATTACCCCCAAGAGCTGTATAAGCAGGTACAGGGGAACGCCGATAACATCCCGGCCAGCCTGCTGCCGCCGATCCTGGGCGGTCTGGCTTTGGTGGCTCTGGTCACGGTGGCCATCGTGATCGGCCTGGCGGCGGGCTCGGTTTCCGCCCCCGCCGCGGAACCGACCGTGCCGGACAGCATCGCCGGCGAACCTTTGCCGGCGGAGCCGCAGCCTACCGCCGTGCCCGCCCCGACAGAAGCGCCCGCCGTTACCGAGGCCCCGGCCGAGAACACCATCGATTTGAGCAACGCCATCCCTTCCGACGAGGAATGCTGGCTGGCCCCTGCCGACCAGCCCTGGCTGGGCGCCTGGTACTGCGAGGAAGAGTATTCCCTGATGGTGTTTGAAGAATCCAGCGCCTATATACAGTATGAAGCCGCGCAGGTCTCGGACGGGAGTTATCAGATCTATGGCTCGGACCCCCGCGACGGGATCATCAGTGAAATATACGAACTTTCTGCCGACCGGACGACTTTGACCCAAAAGGATGGCGCCGGCAACTATGTGCGCACCTACCGCCGGCCGCGGTATGCGGAGGCGTACACCCCGCTGCCGCAGGAGTTCTGGGGCGTATATACCCATGTGGAGGGCAGCAGCTACACCAGCGAACAATGCGGGCCAAAGGAGAATTTTATCGTAGATGCGTTCCGCTTTGGCAACTGCCGGTATCAGGAGCTGAGCGATAACGGGGACGGCACCTATACCTTCTATCATATCGTGCCCCCGGAGGGCGGCTATCTTACGGTCAGCACGGGAACTTATGACGGTTCCCCGGCGCTGGCCCTCTACGACGACGCCGGCAATGTGACCGATGTCTATCTCCGCACCGAGTAACGAAAGAGTTTCTAAGAAAAAGAGAATGGTGGTAAATAAAATGGATGAAAACAAAAATATCCCGGCGGCCCCCGAATCCGCGCCGCAGAATGGTTCCGCAAGCCCTGCAACCTGGGAAGAGGCAAAATCAGAGATGAAGCAGGCCGTCCGGGAAGGCGTCAGCGAAGAAAAAGCGGACTTTAAAAAGAATCCTTTGTGGTATATTGTCCGGTGTATTATTGTGGTGGCTGTCGTTGCCTTTATCTTTACGCGGTGTTCCGGCACAACGAAACATCAGATCCTGGAAACCGCAAAAACCTTTACGCTGGGGGATAACCAAGTCTCTTTGGGGGAGGCGGCCGAGACCAACCTGACCAACGTGGAGTGGACCTGCGGCAAGGTCGATGACGGCTACTGGACCGTTACCCTGTCCGGCTATAATCCGAACGAGGACAGTAACGTGACGCTGCTGATGGAAATTACCGAGATCAGCGACACACAAGTATCCTATGTGGTTACCTATGCCGAGATCAACGGCATGGGAAGCTATGAAAATTCCGACATCAATTATGCGATCGCTCTTGTATACGATAATGTCGGGCAGGCCCTTGTGGATAGTTTGACCAGTTATCTTCTCGGGCTGTAAAAGAATAAGGCGTTTGGGCATATGATTTGGGGCCTTGAAAGGACCGAATACAGATGCCAGGTAAAGGGGAATGCAGAATGTATTGTAGATTTTGCGGCAAAGAATTGGCGGAGGGAAGCGCCTTTTGCAATCACTGCGGCCGCTCGCAGAACGAGGCGGCGGTTCCGGCGGCCCCGGCGGTCCCGGCGCCGGATACCGCGGGCCGGGGGACGCTGAAATGCCCGAACTGCGGTTCCGCCCGCCTTCAGTTTGTCACCCATACCAAGACCCAGGGCGTCTCTATCGGCGATTCCTGCTGTGGCTATATCCTCTTGGGGCCGCTGGGGCTGCTGTGCGGGCTGTGTGGCGCAGGGTCCTCGGAAACGAAGGAGGGCTGGGTGTGCCTGGACTGCGGCCACCGCTTTACCACCAGAGATGTGGAAAAAGCGGCGCAAAAAAAGCTGGAAGAACAGCAGGCCCTGGCCAACGAACAGGAAGCCAAGGCAAGGGAGAAACGCAGCAGGGAGATCAACCTTGCCTACTGGCGTTCGGTCATGGTCAACTGCCCCTACCCGGCCGAGCAGCTGGAGGCGCTATACGCGGACGCGACCAAACAGGAAGAAGAGGCCGAAAAAAGGTTCCGCGACGCCCGGCAGGAAGAGCAGAAAAACAACGGCGTTTGGCAGGCGGCGAACTACGGTATGGCGGCCGGCGGGATCCTGCTCCTGATTGCCGCGCTTTGGACGGTCATCGCCTTTATGGGCGGCGGCGCCTGGGTCGCCGGCCTATTGCTTGGCGTGGCAGCCTTTTTTGTGATCGGCGTTTTCGCTGACAAAGATGAAAAACTTTATGAGCAGTATGCCAGCGAAGCGCTGCGGGCGTTGAAGCAGGAAAAGGAACAAGCGACCCAGCACAAAGCGGAACTGCAAAAATATCTGGAAGCGTACCACGGCCTGCAAAACGAGGACCAGGCCGGCGCGCCGAAGGCCGATTGATGTGGCTGCGGTTGTGGAACTTCGGTAAAAAGATGGGCTGCCATCAACTGCCGGAGCGGAGTTTCTTTTGGAACGGCCGTCAGTTTCCCGTCTGCGCGCGCTGCACGGGGGTCTATCTGGGCGAGCTGGCCGCGGCGCTCGGGCACTTTCTGCTTGGCAGCTGTTGGCGGCTCGACCTTGCGTTTTGTCTGGTCATGCTGCTGGACTGGGGCGTCCAATTTCTGCATATCCGCAAATCGACCAATTTACGGCGGCTGGTCACCGGCCTGTTGTGCGGGTACGGAATGATGGACCTGGAACTGTGGGCGCTGCAAACCGCGATCTCAAAGGCGGCGGCGCTCGTCTGCGCTTGAACGGCCGGCTTTTGGCGGCCTGCCGCCGGAACAAAAAAACAGACGCCGACACGGGGCCTTTCCCCCTGTGTCGGCGTCTGTTCTGTTTTTTACAGGCTGTTAAAACGCCACTTTCTTGGCGATATATTCCTTCAGTTCCGCAATGGGCAGGCGCACCTGCTCCATCGTGTCGCGGTCGCGGACCGTCACGCAGCCGTCGCCCGCCTTGTCGGCGTCGCCCACCGTGTCAAAGTCGACCGTCACACACAGCGGCGTGCCAATCTCGTCCTGGCGGCGGTAGCGCTTGCCGATGGACCCCGCGTCGTCAAAGTCGACCATAAAGTCCTTCGCCAGCTCGTTGCGGATCTCCATCGCCTTGTCGGACAGCTTTTTGGACAGCGGCAGCACCGCGCACTTGAACGGCGCCAGGAACGGGTGCAGGCGCAGCACGGTGCGCACATCCTCCTTGCCCTTGGCGTCGGTCAGGTGCTCCTCGTCGTAGGCTTCGCACAGGAAAGCCAGCGCCACGCGGTCGCAGCCAAGGCTGGGCTCAATGACATAGGGGATATAGTGCTCGTTGGTTTCGGGGTCAAAGTATTCAAGGCTCTTGCCGGAAGCCTCCTGGTGGCGGCCCAGGTCGTAGTCGGTGCGGTCGGCAATGCCCCACAGCTCGCCCCAGTCGGTGAAGGGGAACGCGTACTCGATGTCGGTCGTCGCGCGGGAATAGAACGCCAGCTCGGCGGCCTCGTGGTCGCGCAGGCGCAGGTTTTCTTCTTTGATGCCCAGGCTCAGCAGCCAGTTCTTGCAGGTCTCCTTCCAGTAGGCGAACCATTCCAGGTCGGTGCCCGGCTTGCAGAAGAACTCGCACTCCATCTGCTCGAACTCGCGGGTACGGAAGGTGAAGTTGCCGGGCGTGATCTCGTTGCGGAACGCCTTGCCCACCTGGCACACGCCGAACGGCAGCTTGCGGCGGGTCGTGCGCTGGATGTTGGCAAAGTTGACAAAGATGCCCTGCGCGGTCTCGGGCCGCAGGTAGCAGGTCGAGGAGGAATCCTCGGTCACGCCGATCTGGGTCTTGAACATCAGGTTGAACTTGCGGATCGGCGTAAAGTCGTGCTTGCCGCACACAGGGCACACGACCTCCGGGTGGCTGGCGATGAAGGCGTCCATCTCGTCAAACGTCATCGCGTCGACGTCAACGTTCTGCCCCTGCTCACAGTCGGCGATCAGCTTGTCCGCGCGGTGGCGGCTCTTGCAGGCGCGGCAGTCCAGCAGCGGGTCAGAGAAGCTGGCCACATGGCCGGTCGTCACCCAGGTCTGCGGGTTCATCAGGATGGCGGCGTCCAGCCCGACGTTGTACGGGCTTTCCTGCACGAACTTTTTCAGCCAGGCTTTTTTGACGTTGTTTTTGAACTCCACGCCCAAAGGCCCGTAGTCCCAGCTGTTGGCCAGGCCGCCGTAAATTTCGCTGCCCGGGTAGATGAACCCGCGGTTTTTGCACAGGTTCACGATCATGTCCAGCGTCTTTTCACTGTTTTTCATACGTTTACTCCCTCCGGCGCGGCTGGCTGCCGCGCAAGCGATGCAATTCCCCGCGCCCAAGCGGCGCAGTACAGCCATTATAGCACACCGCAGCCCCCGGGGCAATAAAATAATACGGGGATGTTCCCGCCCGGGGCGCGGTTTTTGCCGCGGTCGGCGCGCCTACCACAGCTGCGCCGCAATGTGGCGCGCCAGCTTGAGCAGCGTTTCGCGCCCGCGCAAGCTCGGGTCGGCCGCCGCCAGCGCCTGCAGTTCCTGCATCACGCGCGGGGCCTTGCGCGCCGGGATGCCGATGCGCGCGAGCTCCTGCAGGCTGACGGCCACAAGCGGGTCGTTCCGACCGGCGCTGCGCAGGGCGTAGGGGTTAAAGCCGTAGATCAGGCTGGAACGCTTCATAAACGGGGCTCCTTTCCTTGCCATACAAGGGTCATATAAGGCCGCCGCGCCGCGTTTTGCCGGTTTTGCGGCGGCTTTTTCATCAAAACCTTACAAAATTTGCAGAAAACGGTTTATTTTGCAGCCAAAAACGTTTATAATCATTATAACATGGAAGAAACGGGAATCAACCTGCCGCGGGTTTGCCCGGCGGGTCTTCTTTTTTTGAGGTGAGGACCAATGGCTTATTACAGCGCATACGACCCCAAACTGCTTGAAAGCGTTCATCATGTCCACTGCATCGGCTGCGGCGGCTCCGGCATGTACCCGCTGATCCAGATCCTGCACAGCCGCGGGCTGGCCCTGTCCGGCTCGGATGTGGAGGAGACCAAGATCACCGCCGCCGAGCGCGAGATGGGCATGACCGTCTCGATCGGCCACGACGCGGCCAACCTCGGCGATGCCGACCTCGTCGTTTACAGCGCGGCCATCCACTCCGGCAACCCGGAGCTGGACGCCGCCCGCGCCCGCGGCATCAAAACGGTGGAGCGCAGCGTGCTGCTCGGCTTTGTCAGCCGCCTGTACCCGCAGAGCGTCGGCGTGGCCGGTACCCACGGCAAAACGACCACCACCGGCATGATCACCACCATGCTGGAGCTGGCCGGGCGCGACCCCGCCGCCGTCATCGGCGGCAAGCTGCCCCTGATCGGCGGCTACGGCAAGGCGGGCAGCGGCACAAGCGCCGTCATCGAAGCCTGCGAATTCAGCGAGACCTTCCTGCAGCTCACGCCCAGTATCGGCGTCATCCTCAACATCGACCACGACCACCTGGACTATTACGGCACAATGGGCAAGCTCAAGCTTGCGTTCCAGAAGTTCGCGCTTTTGTCCCGCACCGTCGTTTTCAATATGGACGACCGCAACACCCTGGACGTCATGAACTCCATCGACCGTCCGGTGCTCTCCTTCGGCATCGAGGAGGAAGCCCGCTTCCGCGCCGTCAACCTGCAGGAATACCGCCCCGGCTTCTATGAGTTCGACGTCGAGGAGCTCGGCGAACCCTTCGCGCACCTGCGCCTGGGCGTGCCGGGCCGCCACAATGTCTACAACGCCCTGGCCATGTGCTGCTGCGTGCGCCCGCTGGGCCTGACGCCCGCCGACGCCGAGCGCGCCGCGGCCGAGTTCAAGGGCACCGGCCGCCGTTTTGAGATCAAGGGCGAGTGCAACGGCGCGGTCGTTGTCGACGACTACGCCCACCACCCGGCCGAGATGGCCGCCACGCTGGACACGGCCCGCCGCATGGGCTACGACCGCATCATCGCCGTGCACCAGCCGTTTACCTACAGCCGCACCAAAGAGCTGATGGACGATTTCGCCGCCGTGCTCAACACCGCCGACGTCAGCGTGCTGCTGCCGATCATGGGCAGCCGCGAAGTGGACGACGGCAGCGTCAGCACCGCGGACCTGGCCGCCAAAGTGCCGGGCAGCGTCGTGGTCGACGGGCTGGAAAGCGCCGCCGCCTGGGTCAAAGCCAACGCCAAAAAAGGCGACCTCGTCGTCTGCATGAGCTGCGGCGACCTTTACAAAGCCGCGGACATGATGGTGGAATAAAAGCCCGCGCCCTGCGCAAAAGCCGGCAAAGTCGGCGTCATTTTGCGCCGCCCGCAGGCGGCGCTCCACCGCATCTTCACTCTAAACTCTTCACTCTGAACTCTATGATAAGGGCGTGCCCCTGCCGCCGGGATCTCCCCGGCGGCAGCCGGCCCGCCCTTTTGTTTTGCCGCCAAATGGTGTATACTAAACAATAAATTTGCAAACGCAAAGGAGATATAACCATGAACCAGACCTATCTGCAGCTTTACGCCGATTTCATCGTCAAGGTGGGCGTCAACGTGCGCCCGCGCCAGACCTTTATCATCCGCTGCCCGGTCACCATGCCGGAGTTCGCCCACGCCTGCGCCAAAGCGGGCTACGAGGCGGGCGCCAAGGAAGTCGTCGTGCGCTGGCAGGACGAAAAGCTCGCCCGTATCCGCATGGAAAACGGCGCCGAGGCCGACCTGTGCGACCTCAAACCCTACGAGCTGCGCAGCTGGCTCGACTATGCCGAGGACCCCGACGGCTGCTGCACCCTGGCCATCCATGCCGAAGACCCCGAAGCCTTCGCCGGGCTGGACGCAGGCAAGCTCAACCGCGTCAACCTTGCGCGTAGCAACTTCCTCAAGCCCTGGCAGGAATACACGATGAACGACCGCATCCAGTGGTGCGTGGTGGCCGTGCCCGCGCCGGGCTGGGCAAAAAAAGTCTTCCCCGACCTGCCCGAAGCTGAAGCCGTCGAAAAGCTGTGGGCGCTGATCTTTGACGTCTGCCGCGTCTCCACCGGCGACCCCGTCGCCGCCTGGCGCGACCATGTCGCCAAAACCAAGGCCCGCCGCGACCAGCTCAACGCCTGGGACCTTGACCGCGTGCGCCTGCAGAGCGCAAACGGCACCGACCTGACCATCGGCCTGGCCGACGACGCCACCTGGGAGGGCGCTTCCAGCGTGGCCGAAAACGGGGCCGAGTTCATCGCCAACGTCCCCACCGAGGAAGTCTTCTGCGCGCCGCACCGCGACCGCGTCAACGGCACGGTGTACGGCACCAAGCCCTACGCCTACAACGGCCAGCTCATCGAAGGCTGGCACGTCACCTTCAAGGACGGCAAGGTCGTGGAGCATGGGGCCGAGAAAAACGCCGAACTGCTGGCCGAACTGCTCGCGACCGATGAAAACGCCGACCGCATCGGCGAGATCGCCTTTGTGCCCGCCTCCAGCCCCATCAACCGCAGCGGCGTTTTGTTCTACAACACCCTGTTTGATGAAAACGCCGCCTGCCACATCGCGTTCGGCGCGGGCTACCCGACCAACATCAAAGGCGGGGCCAAGCTGACCCGCGCCCAGCTGATGGAAAAGGGCCTCAACGATTCCGCCATCCACGAAGACGTCATGATCGGCGCGCCCGACACCCGCATCACCGGCGTGCGCAAAAACGGCGAAGAGGTGTGCATCTTCGAAAACGGCGAGTGGGTGTTCTAAACTGACCGGACCAGCCGGGCCGACCGCCCTGAACCGCGCGTAAAAGGGGAGAGACACATGCTGGACGCCTGCCTGGCGCTGCTGGACACCGACGAGGAAAAACAGCGTTTTACCGCCATATACAACGAAAACAAGCGCCTGGTCCACTATATTGCGCGCCGCGTTTTGAAGGACGAACAGCTGGCCGAGGACGTGACGCAGGACGTTTTCCTGCGTCTGGCGGAGAATTTCACAAAACTTTCACAAAAAGACGGTCACACATTGCGCGCCTGGTGCGTCATTACAGGTAAGAACCGGGCCATCGACCTGCTGCGCCGCCGCGAACTGCCCGCAGAACCGGACGCCGCGCAGGCCGACCCGGGCCCGGTGCCGGAGGACGCCGTGCTGGCGCGCGACAGCGCCGGGCGGCTGATGCAGTGCATTGCCGCGCTGCCGCCGCACTACGGCGCGCCGCTGCGCCTGCTGGCGCAGGGCTTTACATACAGGGAGATCGCCGCCGCGCTGGACCTGCCGGAAGCCACCGTGCGCCAGCGCATCCACCGCGGCCGCGCCCTGCTGTGGAAGGAGATGGAACAGGATGCCAGAACGCACGAACCGTGACCCCGCGCCGGGTTTTGTCGCGTTTGACACCCTGCTGGCCGAGGCCCTGCGGGAACAGACCCGGCGGGAGCTGGCCGCCCTGCCCGGCCCGCGGCAGCTGGCGCAGCTCTATCCGGATACCTCCGCCTGGGACAAACGCCTGAAAAAAGCGCTGGCCGCCCGCCGGCGCGCCGCGGCCCGCGCCGCGCGCGCTGCGCGCAAAACCGCCCTGCCGCGCCGCCGCCTGCCGCTGCGCCGCCTGGCGGCCATTGCGGCCGTGTTTGTGCTGCTCATGGCGGGCACGCTGGCCGCCAGCGCCGAAGTGCGGTACGCCGTGCGCCGCGCCCTGCTGCAGTGGGGCAGCGCCGAGCTGCGCCTGACCTATGAGACCGAAGGCCAGCCCGCCCCCGCCGACCTCCGCCTGCCCGCAGGCTTCACCGACCACTATGTGCCGGATGGGTTTGTGCTGGATGAGGAGAACAGTTATACAATAGAGTCGGATTTTTACCATAAGTACACCGATGAGCGAGATAACGGTATTGGTTATTCTGTTACATGCTATTGTATTTGCTCCGAGGGTCAAGTGGAATTGTTTGACAACGAGCATACTACATACAAATCGATTGATTTGAATGGCGTAGAAGCTATGTTGGGAACAAGCCAAAATTTTGACGGAAGCACGAGCTATTATTTGCTCTATGAAAAGGATGAAATACACTACTCAATCCATGGAAATGTAGAACTAGAAACCATATTAAAAGTGGCTAGCGGAATCAAATAAGAGTTGCAAATAAGAGTTGCAAATAAGACAAAGCGCCCACAATTGTGATAATGCACAATTGTGGGCGCTTTCTTTGGTTAGAATGACGTATAAAAATCTTGAATAATCTGTCACAAAAGGCATGTGTTATCCGTCATATAGACAAAGAGAGTTAAAGTCTCTTTTCTATACTTTTGTAATGGAGGAATTTAAACAATGAAAAAGAGTATTCGTTTCTCGCTGCTGTTTGCAATAGTGCTTGCTTTTTTATTGAGCTTTCCTGTTTATGCCTTGGGAATAGAATCGCGATATGTAGGTGATGGGCATATTCAAGGAAGGATTCGGAGAGGAAGTAACAGTTATGTGGTTACGGCAGAAGCATACGCAAGTGTCTCGAGAATTGATGTGTCGGGAACACTGTACGAGGATGGCTGGATTTGGGATACGAAGGTTGGTTCTTGTTCCAACTCGAGTAGCAATACCAGTTGTACAGCATCCGGCTCATATACATTTGACAACAGCAAAAGTTATCGACTGGAGTATTCGGCCACCTTCTATTACTCAGACGGTACAAGCGAAACGGTCAGCGGTTCCACAACGGGCTGAATCAAGCTGGCCGTTCGTATGTTAACAAAGTTGTTAAGAAAGAAGGGAACGGGATGCCAATGAAAAAATGACTGACAGAAAACAGATTAACAAGTAAAATGGAGGTAACGAAAGATGAAAAAATTAGTAGCTCTTGTTATGACGGCCTGACTGTGCTTTGTTATGGCGGTTCCCGCTTTTGCAGCTGACGGTGAAGCTGTTACCCGGCGTGCCGAACCTTGCCCGTCGTGTTTCAACGGCTCGGTCGTGAGCCACACGGAAAAGATCAGTTCCCACATGGTTGGAACGGTCAGCTGTACGCACGGTCACTTTGGCTATGAGGATGTGATAATTGAAGAAAAATGGCAGCGGGTTTATTCCTGCACTTCCTGTGGCTGGATAAATGGGGGGGACCCGTATATTGTGACGCGCATCCAATGCTTGTATGACTTGGTGAGCTAAGGCGCAATCGCTCGCTTATATGCGCATCTATCGACTCGTTCGGCACACATATATAGACAAGCGGGGGCATTGTACGGGTTGTGCAGTATGCAAACCGTGCAATGCCCTTGCGCATTTTGGTTTCATAATCGGAGGGTCACAATGAAAAAACCGATGCTGCTATATTCTGTCGGCCGTTCTGCTACTGTGCGCCTGCTCCCAGGCGACCCCAGCGCCGGAGCCCCAAAAAACGCGGTGGGAAATGAACGCGCAGGGCGTCATGGAAGCCTGGGGCGTCACGCCGGACGAAGATGGACTGCTGGTCCAATTTGACGCCTATGACCTGGCCGTTTACCGGGAGCTGGCAGTCCGGCTGGAAAACCAAAACGCTGCGTAACACAAATCGAACGGCTTTGCAGCGCGGAATACGCCGGCCCGTTTTGACCGGCGGCCATCCCACAAGGAGGGAGCCCATATGAAACGTATCTTCACGAACCAACACAGCAAACTGCTGCGCGTGCGGCTCACGGCGGCGGTCATGGCCCTGCTTGTGGCGGTGCTGGCTCTGCCGGCCGCCGCGGCCGAAGCGCAGCCGCTCACGCCCTGCCCGGCCTGCGGCGCAGGCTGGCTGTTGGAACCGGCGGCGGTGCAGCTGGACCGCACCACCACCGAAAAAGCGCCCTGTGCGCACGGCGACCCCGCGGCCACCGACTATTTGCAAACCGTCCGCTACCAGCCCGTGCAGGCCTGCTCGCACTGCGGCTATACCGAAGCGGGGGAGGTCTACGCGGCTGTGGAGACCAGCTGCTCGCTGGATTTCGCCCCGGTGCCCCGGCCGGGCGCCCAGGCTGCGGCCCCGTACCAGGCGCCGGAACTCAACTTGCAGCAGGACCTGTACGCCCAGGCGCAGCAGGCCGGGCTTACGGCCGGGCAGTTTATGATCGGCGAACATAACCGCACGCTGTACCTGGTGCAATATACCCCCGTCGTTGCGGACTACACCGCCTGGGGCGGGGCCGCGCTGACGCCGGAGGAATACGGGGACTATACCTGGCAGGCGGGCAGCGAAAGCGTCGCGGCCCTGCTGTGGAGCGAGAACCCCGAAATGACGGTCACCGCCCGCGCCCTGCATGACTTCGAGCAGGGTGCAGCCGGCGACGTGCTGGGCTGGACCCTGCCGCAGGCGAACGTCTGCGCCAGCTACGGCCGGGATGGGGTTACATACTTTACGCTGTCCCTTTCCCGCGCGGCCGTGCAGCCGGTCGGGGAAGCGCTGAACGCGGACGGCGTGGATCTGTACGCCCGGTATGGCACAGACGGGGAAGCGTTTATGCTAACCTGGTATGACCCGGAAAGCGGGCTGGCGGTAGAACTGCAGCAGATGCGCATCAGCGAACGGAGCGCCGCCGCGTGGCTGGTCGGCTATGTGCAGCAGAACGCCGAAGCCCTGCGGGATTGGGCAGCCCAGGTATAAGCCGCCTGCGCCGCGCCGCGGGCGCATTGCTGGCGGCGGCTGCCCTGCTGGCAGCCACACTGCCAGCTTTTGCCGCCACCGCCGCCGAGCATATCCGGCTGCCGCAGCCATCGCCCCGCAGGAACTGGATAAACCGGCCGCCCGGGATTGTGCACTGCGCACAGTTCCGGGCGGCTGTTTTGCGCAATGCGACGTTTTTTGAAAACAGTTCAATTTTTTGCCGGTTTTCTGTCACAAAAACAGGGGGCGTCTTTATCAACAAAGCGGGCGGAGGGGTTTTGCCAAAACTTAGCCGTTTTTGCCCGTCTCTTTGCCGTTTCTTGGTTGCCATGCCGTGCAGCCTGCTTTACAATATAATTAAAAGAAGGACGTTTCCGGGGGCGCCCGGCCCCCGGCGCAAATAAAAAGAAGGCGGTGATCTTATGTCGAACGCAAAACGTGAAACCGGCCGCAAAGACGACCGGCCAATGGTCAAGGTCAAAAAAGGCAACCCGGCCGCGCCGTTGCTGATCCTGCGCTGGCCGCTGCTGGCGCTGGCAAACTTCTTACTCGTGCTGGCGTTTCAGGCGCTCTTTATCCACACCCACCCCGCGCCGCTCACGCCCGACCGGCTGGAGGCGCTGCCGTATTTCAGCAACTGCGATGTGCGGAGCATCGCGGGAGCCATGCCGACCCAGGCCGGTCTGATGCGCGGCCAGAGCGACCCGAGCTGGGTGCTGTACCGCAACAGCGCCGGGGAGACCCACGCCGTCCGCATCGAATGGAACCTGCTTCTGCCGCGCTACAAGATCGAAAAAGGCACCGACACCCTCATCCCGGACGATGTGGAGGTATACACCTTTACCAAGCGGGATTTCCTGGGGAAAAGCGAGGTCACGGTCTCCGGCCAGAGCTTCTTTTCCGGCTTTGGAAGCACCGGCCTGTTCCGCCAGCAAGGGGACATAATGACTACCTATGTGCTCTGGACGCTCGGCCTGATGCTGCTTGAATCCGCCGTCAAATACCAGATCGAGAAAAAGCGCAAGCCCCGCCCCGCCGCCCCCGCCGGGCAGTGAGCCGCCCGGCCGCCGCCCCTTTTGCCCGCCCATCCACCCCCTGAATTGCAGGGGCGGATTCCATATCCGCCCG
>DWXD01000055.1 GCA_019119365.1 Candidatus Gemmiger stercoripullorum
CTGCACCAAGATCATCGACCGCAACACCACCATCCCCACCAAGAAGAGCCAAATCTTCTCCACGCCGGCGGACAACCAGCCCAGCGTCGAAGTCAACGTCCTGCAGGGCGAGCGTGAGTTTGCCCGCGACAACAAGAGCTTGGGCACCTTCCACCTGGACGGCATCGCCCCGGCCCCGCGCGGCGTGCCGCAGATCGAAGTCACCTTCGACATCGACGCCAACGGCATCGTGCATGTTTCGGCCAAGGACCTCGGCACCGGTAAGGAGCAGAGCATCACGATCACCGCTTCCACCAACATGAGCAAGGACGACATCGACAAGGCCGTCAAGGACGCCGAGCAGTACGCGGCGGAGGACAAGAAGCGCCGCGAGGAGGTCGACACCCGCAACAACGCCGACCAGCTCGTCTTCCAGATCGAGAAGGCCCTCGGCGAGTTTGGCGACAAGGTCTCCGCTTCCGAGAAGAGCGACATCGAGACCAAGGTCAGCGCGCTGAAGGAAGCGCTCAAGTCCGGTTCCATCGACGACATCAAGGCCAAGATGGACGAAGCGCAGAAAGCCTTCTACGCCGTCAGCGAAAAGGTCTACCAGCAGGCTGCCCAGCAGCAGGGCGCGCAGGGCGCCCCCGGCGCCCAGCAGGGCCCGGCCGGCGGCGAGACCAAGACCGACGACGGCGCCGTCGACGCCGACTTCCACGAAGTCTGATAACCGATCCTTCGGCAGCCCCGGGCCGCCGCTGGCGCTGCCGGCGGCGGCCATTGTGGGGCTTGCCCCGAAAAGTTAAGGTGTGATCCTATGGCAGAAAAAAGAGATTACTACGAGGTGCTGGGCGTCGGCAAAAATGCCAGCGACGCCGAGATCAAGAGCGCCTACCGCAAGCTCGCCAAGAAATACCACCCCGACCTCAACCCCGGCGATAAAGTGGCCGAGGAAAAGTTCAAGGAGGTCAACGAAGCCAACGACGTGCTCTCCAACCCCGAAAAACGCCAGCGCTACGACCAGTTCGGCTTTGCCGGGGTCGACCCCAACTATGCGGCCGAACAGGGCGGCTTTGGCGGCGCGGGCGGTTTCGGCGGCGTGGACCTGGGCGATATCTTCGGCGATCTGTTCGGCGGGGGCTTCGGCGGGTTCGGCGGTTTTGGCGGCGGCGGGCGCAGCCGCGCCAATGCCCCGCGCAAAGGCCACGATATCCAGGCCAGCGTGATTTTGACCTTTGAGGAAGCCGCCCACGGCTGCGCCAAAAAGGTCACGATCAACCGCCAGGAAGCCTGCCCGGACTGCGGCGGCAGCGGCGCGGCCAAGGGCACGGCGCCCGAGACCTGCCCGCACTGCGGCGGCCGCGGGTATGTCATGACCCAGCAGCGCACGCCGTTCGGCGTCATGCAGTCGCAGCAGCCCTGCCCGCACTGCGGCGGGCGCGGCACCGTCATCAAGGACCCGTGCAAGACCTGCCGCGGTACCGGCAAGACCACGGCGCGCAAAACCCTCGAGGTGCGTATCCCCGCCGGTATCGACGACGACCAGAACATCGCGCTGCGCGGCCAGGGCGACGCCGGTTCCAACGGCGGCCCGGCGGGCGATGTCATTGTGCATGTCACCGTGCGGCCTGACCCGATCTTCCAGCGCGACGGCTACGACGTCACCGTGCATGTGCCCATCACCTTCAGCCAGGCGGTTCTGGGCGACCAGGTCGAAGTGCCCACCGTGGACGGCCGCGTGATGCAGACCATCCCCGAAGGAACCCAGAGCGGCACCCGCTTCCGCCTGCGCGGCCAGGGCATCCAGTACCTCAACGGCCGCGGCCGCGGGGACCAGTACGTCATTGTCGACGTCGAGATCCCCAAAAAACTGACCCGCGCCCAGCGCGACGCCCTGCGCGCGTTCGAGACCTCGCTCAAAGAGGATAACTACGAAAAGCGCAAAGGCTTCTTCAAAAACCTGCGCGACCGTTTCACCAACCAGCAATAACCCCCCCCCACGCCCGCGGCCCAAACGCCGCGGGCGCGTTTTTTGCCGCATATTCAACCGGGGAACCGCAAACTTTTGCGTTACCCGCACCCCTGTAGGGGACGATGCTCGCATCGTCCCGGGGACCCCGCGCCGCCGCAAACGTCCGATTTTGAAATCGTCCGCCCTACGGAACGGGGAAAACGGGGCGGCTAACCGGAAAACCACACCCCCCGCGCAACCCGCACCCCCTGTAGGGGCCGATTCCATATCGGCCCGGTTTGCGGCGGTGCAGGGTTCCGCGGGCGGGATAAATCACGCCCCTACGAATAAATTTTATGCTTTGGGCCAACGGGGACAGCCGCAACCACCCGGGCGACCGTAGGGCGGGATGCCCTCATCCCGCCGCACCCCGCGCCGCCGCAATGTTCCGCGGGAAACATGGCGGCCCTGCGGGAAAACACAAACCCCGCGGCCAACCGCCATCCCCCTGTAGGGGCGCACATTGTGCGCCCGGGCGACCATTCCGGTGTGCCGCTTCTTTCAAACGTCAGCCCGCCGCAGGGCAATCCCTCCGTCACGGCCTTCGGCCGTGCCACCTCCCTTTGACAAGGGAGGCAAAACTGCCGCAAACCCCGCGGCCAACCGCACCCCCGGTAGGGGACGATGCTCGCATCGTCCCGCAAAACCCCGCGCCGCCGCAAACGCCCCCCGGGCGGATATGGAATCCGCCCCTGCAAACCACGGACAATACCCAACAACCCCGGTCGCCCGCCCCGCCGCGGTTGCGTTTTTCTGCGTTTTGGGGTATAATAACCGCGAAACGGTTATTATACAAATATTGCGCAGCGGCTCGCCGCTCTGGCTGACGCCAGCCCGGCAACCACCTTTTGATGCGCTATTATACCATTCCGCTGCGCGTCATGGTATAATAGCCGCTGTGAACGGCTGCGGCGTGCTTAAAGTGTCTGCTTCGGCGCGGCGGGGGACAAAAACCCGCCCTGCAAGACAAGACAGCACTATACGATTCGGAAACAATCCGGTATATTATACAAACTGCGACTGCCGCGACCGGCCGTTTTCCCATTTTTGCGCACTACAACTACAAAACGAAAGGGCGGGGGACTGTGCAACGGATCGTGGGTTTCTGCCGGCGGCATCGTCTGCCGCTGGCCGGTGTGCTGCTGGCGGCGCTGTGGGCGCTCGTGCTCGCCTGGGCGGGGTTCGACCTGTCCGCCCGGGTGGACGGCCAGCCGGTCTACCAGATCGTCAACGATGAATACAGCCAGACGCTCAGTTTGCAGGGCGTGTCCCAGGCGGTGCCACTGCGCGCCGGGCAAACGTTGTACGGCGTGCGCCTGGACCTGACGACCTACGGCCACGCCTTTGCCACCGGCACGCTGCACGCGCAGCTGCGCCAGGCGGACGGCACGCCGGTCGCGCAGGTCGCCGTGCCCTGCATCGAGCTGCTGGACAACACCTTCGCCCCGCTGATTTTTGACGCCCCCTACACCGCCGCGGCCGACGAAACGCTGCAGCTTGTGCTGACAGCCGGCGGCTTTTCGGATGAGGAGGCCGGTCTGCCGCTCGGCCTTTGGGCCAGCGAGGGCGTGCAGACCGCTGCGCAGGGCAGCGGCCTGGACGCCGCCCTGCCGCTGACCGGCGCGGACGGCAAGCCCTGCAACGCCACCGCCGCGCTGCAGTATGTCGTCGATTATTCCGGCCGCTGGTCGGTCGTGCTGTCGCTCGTTTTGGGCGGGCTGCTGTTTGCGGCGGTCGTGCTCGGGTTCGTGCTGCTGGCGCGGCGCGCCGCTTTCTGGCTGGTCGCGCTCGTGTGCGGGGCGCTGCTGGGCGGGGCGTTCGCGGTGCTGACACCGCCGCTCGTCGGCCCGGATGAATACACCCACCTTGCGGCCAGCTACGAGATGGCCAGCGAACTGCTCGGCCAGCCGCTGTCAAACGGCGAGGCCGAAAACTGGGCGCTGCTCGTCCGCCCCTGCGATGCGCCGTACTTCACCGCCCAAAGCGGCGATATCGGCATCTTTGCCTACAAAACCTACCTGTCCGGGCTCGGCGTCACCGGCTGCGACCCCACGCCCTCGGTCGCCAGCGGGTTCACGGTCGGCGCGCGCGTCAACGCCTCGCTCTACCTTGGCCAGACCGCGGGCGTCGCGCTCGCGCGCGCGGCGGGGCTCGGCTTCCACGGCATGCTGCTGGCCGGGCGGCTGGGCAACCTGCTTGTCTACCTGGCGCTGGCGGCGCTGGCGGCGGCGCTGTGCCCGCGCGCGCGGCGCGGGCTGCTGGCCTGTGCGGCGCTTTTGCCGCAAACGCTGCAGCTGGCGGCCAGCTTTTCGGCCGATGCCACCGTGCTCGGCCTTGTGTTCAGCTTTACGGTGCTGTGCCTGCGGCTGCGGCTTCAGCCCGCCCGCCGCTGGCAGCTGGCGCTGCTTGTGGCGCTGGCGCTGGCCATCGGCCCGGCCAAGGCCATCTACCTGCCGGTCGTGCTGCTGCTCTGCCTGGTCCCCGCCGCGCATCTCGACCCGCGCGGGCCGCAGGCCGCCCCGCTGCGGCTGGGCCGCGTTTCGCTGCGCGCCGGTACGCTTGTCAAGGCGCTGGCGCTGGCGCTGGCCGCCGCCGGGTGGGCGGCGCTCAACCTTGGCGCGGTGCTGTACGCCACCCGCGATGTCGACAACGTCGGCCTTACCCGCGCGGCTGTTGCCGTGGCAATCGCCGCGGCCGTGCTCGCCTTTGTATACTTTCAGGTACGGCGGCGTCCGCTGGGCCGCAAAGTCTTTTTCGGCGTGCTCATCGCCGGGCTGTGCGTGGCCGTGCCGGTGGCGCTCTACCGCCTCACCCACATGTGGGGCGGCTTAACGCCGGAACAGCTCGTCGGCAGCGTCCAGCCCAACGGCGATTCCATCTACACCTACTCGGCCGGGTATATCTGCCGCAACCTGCCTGCCACCGTCAAGCTGCTGCTGCGTTCGGCCAGCGCCCAGGGCGCGGCCTGGCTGCAGGGGCTGCTGGGCACGGCGCTCGGCGAACCCATCGTCTATCCCGTCGCGGTCAGCTGGGTGCTCGGTGTGGCGCTTGTGCTTGTGCTGCTGGCGGCGGCGCTGCCGCAGGCGGACACCCCGCTGCTCCCGCGCCGTGCCTGCGCGGGCGGCTGGGCCATCGTGGCCTGCGTTGTCGGCCTCACGTTCTTTGCCGCCCTCAGCTGGACGCCGATCAACTACGAAACAATCTTCGGCGTGCAGGGGCGCTACTGGCTGCCCGTGCTGCCGCTGGCGCTCGTTCTTTTGGGCAACGGCCGCACGTTCACGGCGCAGCGCAGCGTTGCGCGCCCGGCGGCGCTGGCAACCGTCTGCCTCACATCTCTGGTCATCCTGCAGGGCGCGGGTCTCTACGCGGCCTGGCAGATGTCATAAACGCTTGATTCAGAAAGGAAAGTTTCCCATGACTGTTACGAAAGACACCATCATCATCGACATCCTCAAGAACGACCCCGCCCAGGGCTGCGTGCCCATCTTCCAGAACGCGGGCATGCACTGCCTGGGCTGCATGGCCGCCCACGGCGAGACCGTCGAGCAGGCCTGCCAGGTCCACGGCCTTGACCCCGAAACCCTTGTCTCCCAGCTCAATGACTACTTTGCCAAGCAGTAACCCGGCGCCGCCCCGGCTGGACGCCCGCCTGCAGGCCGCGGCCGATTTTGTGCGGCCCGGCAGCACGGCGGCGGACATCGGGTGCGACCACGGCAAACTGAGCGCATGGCTGGCGGGCAGCGGACGCTGCCCGCTGGTTTTTGCCTGCGACCTGCGGGAAGGCCCGCTCGCCAAAGCCCGCGCTACCTGCGCGCCCTGGGGGGATAAAGTCGTCTTCCGCCTCGGCTCCGGCCTCTCGGTGCTCGCCCCCGGCGAAGTGCAGGACATCATCATCGCCGGTATGGGGGCGGAGACGATTTTGGACATTCTCGACGCCGCGCCCTGGGTGCGCGACCCCGGTTACAACCTGGTTTTTGTGCCCGCCACCAAGCACAGCCTGCTGCGCCTGGGGCTGTGGCGGCGCGGCTTCGCCCTGCAGGCCGAAACCCTCTGCCGTGCCGCCGGGCGCTGGTATACCGTCGTCAATGCGCGCTACAAAGGCGAGGCCGCCGCACCGGACGCCTGGGCCTGCCTGACCGGCCTGACCGCAGGCCAGCCCGGCTTTGCCGGGTACCTGGCCCAGCAGACGCCCAAGGTGGAAAAGTACCGCCGCGGCCTGCCGCCCGGCCCCGAAGCCGAAGCGGTCGACGCGCTGCTGCAAAAGCTGAAAGAAGGAGGGTTTTAGCATGTCTGTCCCTGTCACGGATGTCCTGGCCGAACTGCGCCGCCTGGCCCCGCCGGAGCTGGCCCAGAGCTGGGACAACGTCGGCCTGCTTGTCGATGCGGGCCGCCCGGTCACAGCGGTTTTGACCGCGCTGGATATCACGCCGCCGGTCGTCGAAGAAGCCGCCGCCCTCGGCTGCGAGCTGATCGTCGCCCACCACCCGGTCATCTTCCAGCCGCTCAAAACGCTGGGCCCCGCCGATGTGCCCGCGCTGCTTTTGCGCCGCGGCATCTCGGCCATCTGCATGCACACGAACCTCGACGCGGCCGAAGGCGGCGTCAACGATACGCTCGCCGCGCTGCTCGGGCTGCGGGACACGGCCGTCTTTGCCGACGGCTGCGGCCGCATCGGCACGGTGGAACCCACCACAGCCGCGGCGCTCGCGCGCCTGTGCGCCGAAAAGCTCGGCGCCCATGTGCAGTATGTCGAAGCCGCCCGCCCCGTCGTCCGCGTGGCCGAAGTCAGCGGCGCGGGCGGCAGCTACTGGCAGGAGGCGCTGGCGCTCGGGGCCGACTGCCTTGTCACCGGCGAAGCCAGCCACCACGCCGCCTGCGACGCCAGGCGCTGCGGCCTGGGCCTGGTCGTTGCCGGGCACTGGGGTACCGAACACCCGATCGCCGCCGTTCTGGCGGAAAAACTCGCCGCGGCTTTCCCCGCCCTGCGCGTGCAGGCGGCCGCCGCCGATACCGACCCGTTTTTGTATTTGTAAGGAGAGACCCCCATGGCACTGGATGCCGCCACGCTGGCGCTCGTCACCAGGGAACTGAAGGATACGCTGCTTGACGCCAAGATCGACAAGATCTTTGAACCGACCCGCGACGAAGTCCTGTTGACGCTGCGCACCCGCACCGATACCTACCGGCTGCTGCTCTCGGCCCGCAGCGGCTCCGCCCGCGTCTGCCTGACGCAGGAGAGCTTTGAAAACCCGCTCACCCCGCCCGGTTTCTGCATGCTGCTGCGCAAGCACCTGACCGGCGGCCGTCTGGTCGGCCTGCGCATGGAACCCGGCGACCGCATCGTCTTTTTTGATTTCCGCTGCACCAACGAGATGGGCGACCTTGTCACCAACACGCTGGCGGCGGAACTCATGGGCCGCTACTCCAACCTGGTGCTCGTCCAGGACGGCCGCATCATCGACGCGCTCAAGCGCGTCGATTTTGAGGACAGCGAGATCCGCCAGCTGCTGCCCGGCCTTGCCTATACGCTGCCGCCCAAGCCGAACAAGCCGGATTTCCTCGCCGTCAGCGCCGCCGCGCTCACGCAGGCCGCCTGCGAAAGCGACCTGCCTGTCGCCAAGGCGCTGGGCAAGGCGGTCGGCGGTGTGGGGCCGGTCGTATTGCGCGAGGCCGTGTGGCGCGCCTTTGGCGGCGATACCGCCTGCGCCGCCTGCGATTTGGACGAAGACCAGCGCCGGGCGCTGACCGCCGCGCTCGAAACCCTTAAGGCGGAGCACGCCGCGGGCGGCCACCCCACCGCCGTGCGCCTGCCCCAGCCGGACGGCACGTTCAAGCCGACCGAATTCAGCTTCTTTGCCCCGCAGCAGTACGGCCCCGCCGCCCGGCTGACGGGCTACCCGACCTACAGCGAACTGCTGGAGGACTACTACGCCACCAAAGACCGCGCCGAGCGCCTGCGCCAGAAAAGCCGCGAACTGTACAAGGCCGTGCACAACCTGTACGACCGCGCCGTGCGCAAGCAGGCCGCCCGCCGCGAAGAGCTGGCCCAGAGCGAAAAGGCCGACGCCCTGCGCCTGTACGGCGAGCTGCTGCAGGCCAACCTCTGGGCGCTGAAAAAGGGCGATCGCCAGGCCACGGTGGAAAATTACTACACCGGCCAGCCGGTCACCATCCGGCTGGACCCGCGCCTTGGCCCCAACGAAAACGCGCAGAAGTATTTCAAGGACTACAAAAAGAAGCAGACCGCCCACGCCATGCTGCAAAAGCTGCTGGTAGAAGGCGAGGCTGAGATCGAGTATCTCGCGACCGTGCTCTATGAGGTCGACGCCGCCCCCGGCGAGCAGGCGCTCAACGAGATTCGCGCCGAGCTCAAGAGCCAGGGCTATCTCAAATACTACAAGCAGCGCGACAAGCGCCAGAAACCGGCCGATTTCCTGCGCTACCGTTCCAGCGACGGCTTTGAGATTTTGGTCGGCCGCAACAACCTGCAGAACGACAAGCTCACGCTGCACACCGCCCGCGGCAAGGACCTGTGGTTCCATGTGCAGAAAGCCCCCGGCAGCCACGCCGTCGTCATGAGCCAGGGGCGCGATATCCCGGACACGACCAAACAGGAAGCCGCCGAACTGGCCGTGCTGCACTCCAGCCAGAGCGGCGGGGCCAAGGTGGCGGTGGACACCACCGAGGTCAAAAACATCTGGAAGGCCAACGGTGCCAAGCCCGGCATGGTGTTGTACGAAGTCTACACCACCGTCTACGTCACCCCGCGCCCCGGGCTGGAAGAACAGCTGCGGGTGAAAAAATAAGCGGCGGTCACTTGTAAAAATTTCCTGCGCCCCACCGGCTGTCTGGCCGGTGGGACTTTTTTGTGCTATACTGAAAGCATAAAGACTTTTCACGAATTTTACACAGCTTAAGCTGTGCTTCCGAAAGGAGGGCTCCGCATGTTCCGCCGCTTTTCTACCGCCTTCCTCGCGCTCTTGCTGCTGGCCGCCTGCGCCGCGCAGCCCGCGCCCGCGCCGACGCCCGCGCCTTCTGCAGCGCCGTCTCCCTCCGCTGCGCCGGGATCATCCCCGTCCGCTGCGCCGGAAGTATCCGAGGCGATTATTCTGGACCGCTGCCCAACTTATGACGAGGCGATGGCCGCAGTCTCCGGCCCGGGCGATAGCGGCGAGCAGCTCGACGCCGAAACCTGCCTGCAAAACGCCTATGCGCTGGCGGCAGCGCTGTATAACGGCGATGCCGGCGCGGCCGCGGCTGCCTGCGACGCTGCGGCGGCCGATACAGACCGCGCCGCCTCCGCCGAAGATATTTTCCCGTTTGCCGATCTCTCCGGCCTGCAGTTGCAGGGGTTTTCGTTTTCGGGCGGCGGGGCGGGGGAACCGCTTTGGCTGACCCTCTCGGTCGCCGCGCCGGGCGAGACGATGCTGCCCGGGGGCACGACCACCTACGCGGTGGAGTTCGGCGACGGCTGGTTTGTGGCGCCGGGCTGTGTGCAGGCGCTTGTGGAGCAGCCGTACTATCTGCCCCAGACCGGCAGCGCCTACACAACGGTTCGCAGCTTCCGCACCTGGGTCACAGACCAGCCCTGGCGGGACGCCAACGACCTGCCGCCGCTGCGGACTGCCTACTATCTGTCCGGCTTTGCCGCCGGGCGCGGCCTTGAACCGTCCGGCGGCCCGGGCAGCGGCGTCTGGGCGGGGGAGGTTCTGGCCGCGCAGGCGCAGGATGCCTTCGGCCTTGTGCCGGAAGCCTTCAAAAACCGCTGGGCCGCCGCTTTCACCGATGAAAACTTTGGCTGTGTTTACGACGAAGCCGCCGATACTTTCCTGCTGGCGGCCAGCCCCGGCGACGGCGGCCGAAACCGCCGCATGTCTGCCTTTGAAGAAAATGCAGACGGCGCCGTTTCGCTGACCATTGCCCGCGGCTGCAACAGCCTGTGGATGCGGCCCGACCGGCAGATCACCTACACGCTGCGCCAAAATGCGGACGGCAGCTGGGCCATCCTGCGTGCTAGCTGGGCGGGCGGCCATAAAACGCCGGAATATCAGATCTGGGGTACATCGGTCCGCCTGGGCAATGGCCGCCCGCTGCCGGACACCCTGCCGCTGGTGGGGGAAAGCGGTCTGACCTGGCAGCAGGCCGCCGACAGGTTCGACATGACGGTGGAGGCGCTGCAAACCCTCAACCCCGATGTGCGCGTCCGCGAAGACGGCGTTATTCTGGACAGGCTTCTGCTTGACCCCGCCTACGCTCTGCCCGACCCGAACGCGCAGCGGGCGGTGCGTATCCTGCTGCCGTGGGAGACGTATCAGGGGACCCATACATATACCTTGCCGGACGGCCTCGACGAACAGGCGTATATCGTCGCCGCCGAAGCCCTAGACTTTCTCTGGCACTCCAGCGTCAGGACCGGCTATACCCCAGCCGAACAGGTGGAAGACGAGCGGGGCGAACTCTACCAGGCGGCCGAAGGGGCGCGCTTCACCCGGTACAGCGAACTGAAGGCACATCTCGCATCCGTCTTTACGCCGGAACTGGCCGAAAGCTATGCATCCGGCGGCTATGACGCACAGCGCAAGGCTTATTTCGGCTATCTGCCCGGCACCAACGACGAACTGCGCTTCGGCGTCGGCGAGCGCGGCACCAGCCCGCTGGTTTTGACCCAGCTGTGTACCGAACCGGTGACACAGGCCGACGGCAGCGTCGTCTTTGGTCTGCTCGGGCTGGAACGCGATGGGCAGGACACCCGCGCCTATGAAGAAAGCGAACCGGTACGGGCCGTCTGGCACACCATCCGGCTTGTCCCTGCCGCCGATGGCTGGCGCGTCGCTGAAGCCGAGCTTGCGGTCTAGCCGGTTGGGCTGACAGGGCGGGGAAATGCCTGCCTCATCCCTCCACGACGATCTCTTCCCCTTAAACCGATCCCTGCCGAAAGGAGCGTGCCCGCGATGCGTACCCGCCAAAAGCTGCTTGCCCTCTCTCTGCCTTTGCTGCTGGCCGCCTGCGCCGTGCAGCCTGCCGCCCCGGCCGCAACGCCAACCCCGTCCGCCGCCCCGGCGGCCACCCCGGCCCCCACGGCGGCCCCGGAACCCACCCCTGCGCCGGAACCGGAAGGGGAGACGCTCGCTTATGACGAGCTGCGCCTGGTGGCGGTCGGCGGCAGCACGCCGTTTGGGGTGATGGAAGGCTATTTCACGGTCAGCCAAAACGGCCTGTGGGGCCTCATCCGCGCCGACGGGACGGAACTCTTGCCCTGCCGGGCCGCCGCCCCGGTGTCCAACTGCGGCAACGGGAACCACTGGATGTGGAATGTCTCCGGCATGAGCTGGGAGGAGATCGACGCCATCAGTGCGGAGCTTGAAGAAGCCGGTGAACCCGTCCTCTGCCAGGGCCACGGCGCGGGCAGCACCATCTTTTTCTATGACCTCGACGCCCCTGGCCGCGACACCCACGCGCTGGACCCCGGGGCGCTGCGCGTGTATATCTCAAGCGACGGCCCCGGCAGCATTGTGCCGGTTACCGATGAACTGTGGGAGCATTACGGCGACCGGCTGCCCGCCTTTACCGCCCACGAGGAAGGGGAGGAGGGCGACCCGCGCTACCCCGGCGACCCGGTTGTCACCGAGAACGCGGACGGCAGCCTGGACCGTTATATGTACATCAGCCGGGAGGGGAATTTCTACTTCGTGCCCAACGCCCAGATGGCAGGTTTCTTTTATAATGAGCAGCTGGCCCCCGTGCAGATGCCCGGCGGCTGGGTCTATGTGGACCGCGCCGGTCACACTGTGACCGAAGACTTTTACGACCCCACCTACGCCACCGGAACGCGGCTGTACAGCGACCCGCCCGCCACCGAACCCTTCTACGCCGCCCCGCTGCAAAACGGCTATGCCGCCGTGCGCCGCGGCGGCGCCTGGGGCCTGCTGAATGCCGCCGGAACGGAAGTCATCCCCTGCGAACAGGCCGGCGTCGCCTGGGAGGGCACGACCCTCTGGCTGAAAGAAAACGGCGCCTGGCGGCAGGCAGAGCTGCCGCTTTGAGTTCTGTCTGGGGCTTTTGCCCCTGTCAAGTGGTCAAAACGTAAAAAATCTTCAAAAAAATTTTGTAAAACGGCCAAAAAACACTTGCAACGCCGGGCCGGGTGTGCTATACTTACCCATGGCTGCGAACGGCTTGTGACGAACATCCGTTCAGAACAAGCCGGCGATATGCGTTGATGCGGGAGGTTGCCGCACTTCTTGTGCCCACAGGAAGCTGCGGGTTTTTCCGCGGAGTATGTCCGATCTTAGAACCGGGCGAAAGAATTACGAACGCGAAGGGATATGTGCGGCGCTGCATTCTGCGGCACGGACCAATGTCCGCCATGCTTTGCGATGATTCTTTCCGGGGGAACTGCTGAGCGGTTCACCGGATTTTCTCATGCAAACAGGTCGAACACCCGGAAGCGTGTGTGATTTATCGGCTCGCCTAAGGCAAAAACAAGTTTAGGAGGCGAATGTAATGGCAGTCAAAGAGAAAATCAGAATTCGGTTGAAGAGCTACGATGCGTCCCTGATCGACGCGGCGGCGGCCAAGATCGTGGAAACCGCGAAGCGCACCGGCGCCCGCGTGTCCGGCCCGATCCCCCTGCCCACCGACAAGGAAGTCGTCACGATTCTGCGCGCTGTCCACAAAGACAAGGACAGCCGCGAGCAGTTCGAGACCCGCACCCACAAGCGTCTGATCGACATTCTGAAGCCGTCCAACAAGACGGTCGAGGCTCTGATGAGCCTGCAGCTCCCCGCGGGCGTCGACATCGAGATCAAGCTGTAAACCTTTTATGATAGCGGCGCTCACGCCGGTCCGAGCTACCGTGTTACGCTGACCACCGGCAAAGCGACGCGCAAAAGGCAAAGGCAAGATCGAGAAAATGACCGCGGAGAGGTCATGTTGATGGGCCACCCCACCAACCAATAACCTTTTTAGGAGGACAAACACAATGCAAAAAGGTATCATCGGCAAGAAGCTGGGCATGACCCAGCTGTTCGACGAGAACGGCAAGGTCGTTCCCGTCACCGTCATCGAAGCCGGTCCCTGCACCGTCGTGCAGAAGAAGACCGTCGAGAGCGATGGCTACCAGGCTGTGCAGCTCGGCTTCGGCGAAGTTTCCGCCAAGAAGGTCAACAAGGCCGCCAAGGGCCATTTTGACAAGGCGGACGTCGCCGCCAAGCGCACCCTGCGTGAGTTCCGTCTCGATGACGTCAGCAGCGTCAACATCGGCGACATCCTCAAGGCGGATGTCTTCGCCGCCGGCGACAAGGTCGACGTGGTCGGCACCTCCAAGGGCAAGGGCTACCAGGGCGTTATCAAGCGCTTCGGCCAGCACCGCCTGCGCGAGAGCCACGGCACCGGCCCCGTCAGCCGTCACGCCGGTTCCAACGGCTCCACCTCCACCCCGTCCCGTGTGTTCAAGGGCAAGAAGCTGCCCGGCCATATGGGCGCTGTGCGTGTGACCGTGCAGAACCTCAGCATCGTCAAGGTCGACGCTGAAAACAACCTGATCGCCGTCAAGGGCGCCATCCCCGGCCCGAAGGGCTCTGTGGTGATGATCCACGACAGCGTCAAAGCGTAAGGGAGGAAAACACAATGGCTAAATTTGATGTCGTCGATATGAACGGCAAGAAAGTTTCCACCGTTGAGCTTTCCGACGCCGTGTTCGGGATCACCCCGAACGAGAAG
>DWXD01000056.1 GCA_019119365.1 Candidatus Gemmiger stercoripullorum
CACCGCCAAAAGCGGTGCGCTTGCTGATTTAGTTGAAAATTTTCGCTGCTGTACCGCGATTACTTGTCCATTGCACGCGGTGCTTTAATAGCAGCCTGGGCGGCAGCCAGACGGGCGATGGGCACGCGGAACGGGGAGCAGCTGACGTAATCCAGGCCAACGTTGTGGCAGAACTCCACGCTGCTGGGGTCGCCGCCGTGCTCGCCGCAGATGCCAAGGACCAGGTTGGGGTTGGCGGCACGGCCGTCCTCGGCAGCCATCTTCACCAGGCGGCCAACGCCGGTCTGGTCGAGATGCTGGAACGGATCGCTCTCGTAGATCTTGGTGTCGTAGTAAGCGGTCAGGAACTTGGCCGCGTCGTCACGGCTGAAGCCGAAGGTCATCTGGGTCAGGTCGTTGGTGCCGAAGCTGAAGAAGTCGGCTTCCTTGGCGATCTCGCCGGCGGTCAGGGCGGCGCGCGGGATCTCGATCATGGTGCCCACTTCGTACTTCATGTCCACGCCGGCCGCGGCGATCAGGGCGTCGGCCGTCTTGACGACAACGTCCTTGACGAACTTCAGCTCCTTGACTTCGCCCACCAGGGGGATCATGATGTGCGGGGTGATCATCTTGCCGGTCTCGGCGGAAACCTTGATGGCGGCCTTGATGACGGCCTCGGTCTGCATCTCGGCGATCTCGGGGTAGGTGACAGCCAGGCGGCAGCCGCGGTGGCCCATCATCGGGTTGAACTCGTGCAGGCTCTCGACCACGTTGGTCAGCTCTTCGGCGGTCATGCCCATATCCTTGGCCAGCTCGGCGATGTCTTCCGGCTTGGTGGGCAGGAACTCATGCAGAGGCGGGTCGAGGTAACGGATGGTCATGGGACGGTCGCCCATGATCTTGTACATGGCGGTGAAGTCGGCCTCCTGATAGGGCTCGACCTTGGCCAGGGCCGCCTTGCGCTCTTCTACGGTGCGGGCGCAGATCATCTCGCGCACGGCCTTGATGCGGTCCTCGGCGAAGAACATATGCTCGGTACGGCACAGACCGATGCCCTCGGCGCCCATATCGACGGCGTTCTGCGCGTCGGTCGGGTTGTCGGCGTTGGTCAGGACCTTCAGCTGGCGGGCTTCGTCGGCCCAGCCCATGAAGCGCTTGAAGTTGGCGTTCTCGGTGGAAGCCACGGTCGCGATCTGGCCCTCGTAGATGTTGCCGGTGGAGCCGTCGATGCTGATCCAGTCGCCTTCATGGAAGGTGTGGCCGTTGATGGTGATGACCTTGGCGTCGTAGTCGATGGTGACGTCGTTGTCATTGCCGCAGCCGGAGACGCAGCAGGTGCCCATGCCGCGGGCAACGACGGCGGCGTGGCTGGTCATGCCGCCGCGCACGGTCAGGATGCCCTGGGAGACCTGCATGCCGACGATGTCCTCGGGGCTGGTCTCAAGACGGACAAGCACGACCTTCTTCCAGTCGGCGTCCTTGACTTTCTCCTCGGCGTCCTCGGCGCTGAAGACAACGCGGCCGCAGGCGGAACCCGGGGAAGCGGCCAGGCCCTTGCCGATGGCCTCGGCGGCCTTCAGGGCGGCGGCGTCAAACTGCGGGTGCAGCAGGGTGTCGAGCTGCTTGGGCTCAACGCGCAGCACGGCGGTGCGCTCGTCGATCACGCCTTCGTCCACGAGGTCGCAGGCGATCTGCAGGGCGGCCTGCGCGGTGCGCTTGCCGTTACGGGTCTGCAGCATGAAGAGCTTGCCATCCTCGATGGTGAACTCCATGTCCTGCATATCCTTGTAGTAGGCTTCGAGGCGGGTGGCGATCTCCACGAACTGGTCGTAGACTTCGGGCATCTCCTCGTGCAGCTTGCTGATCGGGGACGGGGTGCGGATACCGGCCACGACGTCTTCGCCCTGGGCGTTGATCAGGTACTCGCCCATCAGCTTCTTCTCGCCGGTGGCGGGGTTGCGGGTGAAGGCGACGCCGGTGCCGGAACGCATGCCGGAGTTGCCGAACGCCATCTGCTGGACGTTGACGGCAGTGCCCCACTCGTAGGGGATCTCGTTCATCTTGCGGTAAACGTTGGCGCGCGGGTTATCCCAGGAGCGGAACACGGCCTTGACAGCGCCGATCAGCTGCTCCTTCGGGTCCTGCGGGAACTCGGAGCCCTGCTTCTCCAGGTAGATGGCCTTGAACTCCTTGACGAGCTCCTTCAGGTCGTCGGCATCCAGGTCAACGTCCTGGGTCACGCCCTTGCGCTCCTTCATGGCGTCGATGCGCTCTTCAAAGAAGCTCTTGCCCAGCTCCATGACGACGTCGGAGTACATCTGGATGAAGCGGCGGTAGCAGTCGTAAGCGAAGCGGGGGTTCTGGGTCTTGTTGGCCAGGCCCTCAACAGACTGGTCGTTCAGGCCCAGGTTCAGGATGGTGTCCATCATGCCGGGCATGGACTGACGCGCGCCGGAACGCACGGAGACCAGCAGCGGGTTCTGGATGTCGCCGAACTTCTTGCCGGTCTGCTCTTCCAGAATGCCCATATACTTGAAGATGTCAGCCTTGATCTCTTCGTTGATCTCGCGGCCGTCAGCATAGTACTGGGTGCAGGCTTCGGTGGTGATGGTGAAGCCCTGCGGCACCGGCATGCCGGCGTGGGTCATCTCGGCCAGGCCGGCGCCCTTGCCACCAAGCGTGTTCTTCATGGTGGTCTGGTCGCCGCCGAAGGCGTCATGACCTTCTTTGAACAGATAGAGATACTTCTTGCTCATGTCTTGCCTCCAATTTTGCTTACGGTTTCTTCCCGGTGCGGCGCGCCCGCATCGCTGTGGGCAGCGCGCACACCCGCAATACATATGGGGATTGCATAGTCCATTATAACAGACAAGCAGGGGAAATACCAGAGTGTTGTTAAAAAAATGCTGAATGTTTTGGCCGAAATTTTGCTGAATTTTTGGGGCGAACCTCTTGCAATTTGCCCAAAAATCAGCTAAATTATAATGGGAGAAAAGTTCGGAAACTTTCAAAAAACGCGTGCCCACGCACCCTTGCCGCAGCCCGGCCGCACAGCCCGCAGGTTCTATCTGCAGGCCGTGCGGGCGGGCCGATGCCGCGTGGCGCATTGCCCGCCGTTTGGCTTTTCTTTCGCCGCGGGGTCTGGTATAATGGACGAAAAGGCGCGTTTGCCCCGCACGCACAACGAGCTTATATATAATGAAGGGTATACCGGCCGCGTTTGTCCGCGCAGCGGCATCCCGGCGATATTTTTAAGGAGGACTGACCCATGGCGACTGCACGCGAAAACTATCTGGCGGCCAAACAGCGCTTTGCCGAAACGTTCCAGAAGCATCTTGAAAACGGCGTCGAGTTCTGGAGCGACGACGTCTACATTGACCCCGAGGTCGTCATCGCCCCGGGCGCGACGATCCTGCCCGGCTGCATCCTGCGCGGGAACACCGTCATCGAGGAGGGCTGCGTCATCGGCCCCAACACGCTGCTGGAGAATACGACCGTCGGCCGCGGCAGCACGGTCAACGCCAGCCAGTGCTACGACAGCACGCTTGGCCCGGACAACAAAATCGGCCCCTTCACCCATGTGCGCACCGGCACCAAAACGGCCGCGGGCTGCCACCTGGGCGCGTATGTCGAGACCAAGAACGCCGATTTCGCCCGCGGCAACACGGTTAGCCACCTGACCTACATCGGCGATGCGACGGTGGGCAAGTACTGCAACTTCGGCTGCGGCACCGTCACCTGCAACTATGACGGCGAGGGCAAGTACCACACCACCATCGGCGACTATGCCTTCATCGGCTGCAACACCAACCTGGTCGCGCCGGTCAAGGTGGGCAACCATGCCTATACGGCGGCCGGGTCCACCATCGGCAAGGACGTGCCGGACGGCGCGCTGGCCATCGAGCGCGGCAAGCAGACCGCCCTGCCCAACTGGGGCGAGCACAAGCTGCAGAAATACATGGAGAAAAAGAAAAAGCTGGAAGCCGAAAGCGAATGACGCCCCGCCGCGGAACGCGCTTAGAGCAGAGTTCAGAGTTTAGAGTTAAGAGTTCAGATAATGTGCGGCTGCGCCGCATTTTGAAAATCTTCCGTAGCGCCGCGGCCGCTTTTTTCGAGCCGCCCGCCGGGCGGCGATCCACCAAATCTAAACTCTAAACTCTTCACTCTAAACTCTTCCAACGTTGAACTCTAAACTCTGAACTCTATAAAGAAAGGAAACCCATGTCCCTTTTTACCGCCCCTTCGTCGGGGGCTGAATGGATCGTCGCCGGGCTCGGCAACCCGGAGGCCAAGTACGAAGGAACCCGCCACAACGCCGGGTTTGCGGCGCTGGACGCCCTGGCCGAACGCTGGGGCTGCACGCTCAACAAATCCAAGTGGCAGGGCCTGTACGGCATGGCTGAGGTCGACGGCCGCAAGGTGCTGCTGCTCAAGCCGCTGACCTACATGAACCTCAGCGGCCAGAGCATCGCCCCGGCGGCCCAGTTTTACAAAATTCCGCGCAGCCATGTGCTGGTGCTCTGCGACGACATCACCCAGGAGCCCGGCCATCTGCGCATCCGCGCGAACGGTTCGGCCGGGGGCCACAACGGGCTCAAAAGCATCATTGCGTCTTTGGGCGGCGAGGACTTCCCCCGCCTGCGCATCGGCGTCGGCGCCAAGCCGCACCCGGACTATGACCTGGCCGCCTGGGTGCTGGCCAAGTTCCCGCCGGACGCCGCCAAAGCCGTGGCGGACCGGCGCGACGACATCGAGGCCGCCTGCCGCCTGATCCTGGCCGGTAAGCTCGGCGAAGCCCAGAACAAGTTCAACCATTAAATAGTTCCCGCGTTCTTTCTGCGCCGTCTGCCTGGCTGCCCCCGCCCCGGGGGCGGCCGGGCCATTCGGCTATCAACAGGCAATATCATCAAGAAAAAAGGAGGAGCCCCCATGAAAAGGATGAAAAAACGCCGCTTGCTTTCCCTGCTGCTGGCCGCCGTCATGGCGGCCGGGCTGGCGGGCTGCGCGCCCGGGCAGATCGCCAACCTGCTGCTGTCTGCCGGGAGCCGCACCGCCCAGGACAAGCTCTCCGAAACGGCGGAGGAGAAAACGGACCAGCCGGACGAAACCGCCCAGCCCTCTGCGCCACAGGCGGCCGACCCCGCGCCGCTGCCGGCCGCGGCAACGCTGCCGGGGCTGCTGGGCGAACTGCCTGTCCTTTATGACGAGACCCTGACCCCCAGCGTGCCGGCGTTCACGGTGGAAAGCGATTTTTCCAACGTCATCAACGCCGGCGACATGGACTACTGGCCGCAGGAAGCGCGCGACAAGCTGCTGCAGAACGGGTTCCTTGTCGTGCCGGGCACCGGCGATGAATTTTTCAGCCGCTACGAGATGAACCGCTACGGCTATATCCCCAACTTCATCACGGTCGATTCCAGCCTTCACACCTATCACCTCTACTTCCTCTACCTGCAAAAGCAGACGGAGCGCAATGAGCTCGGCCCCGCGCTGCTTGAGCTGAGCCGCACGATGCAGCAGACCGCGCAGGCCCAGCTGGACGCGCTGGCGGGCACCGAATGGGAGAACGCCGCCCGCCGCACCCTCGCCTTCTTCACGGTCGGGCTTTGCCTGCAGGACCCCGCAGCCGCCGTGCCGGAGGCGGTGGCCGAACCCGTCGCCGCGGAGCTGGCGCTGATCGAAGCGGCCGATACGACCGCGGCCTCGCCGGTCATGAACCTTGGCGGCGACCCGGCCGCCGCCCTGATGGAGGACTACACCCAGTACATCCCGCGCAGCTACTATGCCGGGGAGGAGGGCCTGGAGCGCTATTTCAGGGCGATGATGTGGTACGGCCGCCTGACTTTCCGCGCCGCGGACGAGGACGCCAGCCGCAGCGCGCTGCTGGCCTGCCTGGCGCTGCAAACGGCCGGGGGCGCGCGGGAAACGTGGGAGCGCCTGTACGCTGTGACCTCCTTCTTTGCCGGGGCCAGCGACGACGCCTGCTTTGCCGACTATGCGCCGGTGATCGAGCAGGCGTACGGCGGCTGGCCCGAAGCGGCCGCGCTGCCGCAGCAGCCGGACGCCTTTGCCGCGTACACGGCGGCGCTGGCCGAACTGGCCCCCGGGGCCGTCAACTCGATGCCGGTCTTTGAGTGGGAGGACCGCGACGCCGCGACCGCCGGGTTCCGGTTTATGGGCCAGCGTTTCACGCTGGACGCCGCGGTGTTCCAGCAGCTCATTTACCGCGATGTGGAGCAGGCCGCCGACGGCAGCCGGCGCATGCTGCCCGAAGCGCTCGACCTGCCCGCCGCCCTCGGCTCGGACACGGCGCTGGCCATCCTCAACGAACAGGGCGAAGACAAATACCCCAACTACGGCGAACAGATGAAAACGGTGCGCGCCCAGCTGGACACCGCCCCGGCCGCCACCTGGACCGCCAGCCTTTACGCCGCCTGGCTGGACACGCTGCGCCCGCTGCTGCAGCCCAAGGGCGCAGGCTGGCCGCAGTATATGCAGACCGAAGCCTGGGCTAAGCGCAGCCTGGCGAGCTTCCTTGGCAGCTGGGCCGAACTCAAGCACGACACGGCGCTCTATGCCAAACAGGTCTACGGCGAGATGGGCGGCGGGCCGATCGACGCCGAGGACGACCGCGGTTATGTCGAAGCCGAACCCGCCGTGTTCGGCAAGCTGGCCGCGCTGTGCCAGGCCACGGCCGAAGGGCTGGACGCGCTCGGCCTGCTCAGCGAGGCCGACGCCGAAAACCTCGGCCGCCTGTACACGCTCAACGAACAGCTGATGACCATTGCCGAAAAGGAGCTGCGCGGCGAGCTGCCCACCGACGAGGAGTTTGAGCTGATCCGCAGCTACGGCGGCCAGCTGGAACATTTCTGGACGCAGACCGTGCAGGATGAGGAGGCCGGGATCTATACCCCGCAGCAGATGCCCGCCGCGCTGGTGGCCGACATCGCCACCGACCCCAACGGCACGGTGCGCCAGGTGGGCACCGGCGTCGGCACGATCTATGTGCTGGTCGAGGTCGACGGCAGCATCCGCCTGGCCAGCGGCACGGTGTTTGATTTCTACCAGCTTGACGTGCCCAGCAGCGAGCGCATGACCGACCAGGACTGGTGGGCGCTGCTGAGCGGCTACGAGCAGGGGGAGGACGGCCAGTATCATTCGACCCGCCCCGACCAGCCCGCCTGGACCAATGCCTACACCGGTGCGCTGTATTAAGCGGCACGCCGCCCGCCTGGGCCGCGCGCTGTATGCGGCGGGGCTGGCAGCGCTCGTCGCGCTGCTGCTGGCGGTGCGCGGGGACGTTTACGCCCCCGGCCGCGCCCAAAGCGGGCAATGGCGCACCCCGGCCGGGACGCTGGCGCTGCAGCTGGCGCCCGGCGGCGGTTTTGCGGTTTTGCAGGGCGGCGAGACGCTGTTTGCCGCCGAACCCGGCTGGCGTGTGCGCGGTTTTTTGACCGGCGACCTTGACGCCGACGGGCGGGACGAACCGCTGCTGCTTGTGTGGCGGCGCGGGCACTACGGCCCCAGCCGCCCGTTCTGGGTGCCGCAGAACGACTGGCGCTACAGCCAGCATATCTTTATCTATACCTGTGACGCCGCCGGGGCGGTCGCCCCGCTGTGGATGTCCAGCGGCCTTGACCCGCAGGTGCGGCGCTGGGCCATGAACGCCGACGGTACGCTGTCCGTCACGACCCCGGCGGGGCAGGATACCCGCTGGGGCTGGCGCAGCTGGGGTCTCGAACGGCTGGACGCGCCGCCGGTCCGGCTGTGAGCGTTTTCCAAATAACAAACCGTATATCTGCGAGCGAAACAATACAAAACGTATCATTTATGTTTGAACAACTTTTTCTGCAAACCGAAGAATACAAAAAGCTCGCGGGGGCGCTGTCCGGCAAAGGCGCGTGCGCGCTGTTCGGGCTGCCTGCCGCAGGGCGGGCGCTTGTGTATGCGGCGCTCTCGCGCGCGCTGGGGCGCACGCTCTGCATCTTCACCCCCGGCGAGGCCGAAGCCACCCGCTTTGCGGCCGACCTCAACACGCTGGGCGTGGCGGCGGCCGTGTTCCCGGCGCGGGACTATCTGCTGCGCCCCATCGAGAGCGCCGGGCGCGAGTATGAATACCGCCGCCTGGCCGTGCTCGGCGACCTGGCGGGCGGGCGCCTGCAGGCCGTCTGCGTGCCCAGCGAGGGCCTGACCCAGTACACGGTCCCGCCCGAGGATTTCCGCGCCAACACCCGCACGCTGCGCCCCGGCGACGCCATCGAGCGCGAAGACCTCACCGCCCTGCTGCTCGGCGCGGGCTATGTGCGGCGCGACCGCGTCGACGGCCCCGGCCAGTTTTCCATCCGCGGCGAGATCCTCGACCTCTATGCCCCCGACATGAAAGCCCCTGTGCGCGTTGAATTCTGGGGCGATGAGATCGACACGATGCACACCTTCGACCTGGCCACCCAGCGCCGGGACGACGCCGTTGAAAAAATCTATGTCAGCCCCGCGCGCGAGGTCCTGTTCGGCGCGCCGGAGGCTGCGGCCGAAGCGCTGCGCGCCTTCCTCAAAAAGCAGCGCGGCAAGCGCCGCACGGCCATGCAGGACGTCATGGCCCCCGACCTTGACCTGCTTGACGCCGGGGCGCTGCCGCCTTCGATGGACAAATACCTCGCCGTGCGCTACCCCGTGCGCGCGACGCTGTTGGACCATCTTGAAGACCCGCTGCTGTTCCTGGAAGAACCGGCCTCCATCCGCGAAGCCGACCGCGCGACCGCCTACCGCCGCGGCGAGGAGCTGGCCGCCCTGATGACGGACGGCGCGCTGTGCGCCGGGCTGGACGACCTGTACGCCGCGCCCGGCTGGCTGTGGGCGCAGACCGGGCGCTGCCGCACGCTGCTGGCCGAAAACTTTGCCCGCAGCCTGCCCGACCAGCCGCTCAAGGCCCTTGTCAACGTGCCCTGCCACAGCCTGCCCGCCTGGGGCGGCGAGGTATCCGCCCTGCTGGACGATTTGCAGCCGCTGTGCGCCAAAGGCACGGCGGTCACGGTGCTGGCCGGCACGCCGCGCGCGGCCGCGGGCCTTGCGGGCGACCTGCGCGCCCGGGGGCTGGCTGTCTCCACCGACGCGGCCGCCCCGCCGCAGCCGGGGCTTGTGCAGGTGCTGCCCGGCTGCCTTTCGGCCGGGTGCGGGCTGCCGTTTGCGGGCTATGCGCTGATCACGGCGCGCGCCTTTGGCGAAAGCGCCCCCGCGCGCCGCAAACAAAAGCGCGGCAAGGACGCCCTGAACAGCCTGACCGAGATCACGCCCGGCGACCTTGTCGTGCACCAGAACCACGGCATCGGCCGCTATGCGGGCATTCGCCGCATGGAGGTGCAGGGCGTCACCAAGGACTACCTGCGCATCGAGTATGACAAAAAGGACGTGCTCTACGTCCCGGTCACGCAGCTGGACCTGCTGTCCCGCTATACGGCCCCCGGCGACGCCGACAAGGTCAAACTCAGCCGCCTGGGCGGCGGCGAGTGGAACAAGACCCGCAGGCGCGTGCGCGCCGCCACCGAGGCGATGGCCAAGGAGCTCATCGAGCTGTACGCCCGCCGCAAACAGGCCAAGGGCACGGCCTTCCCGCCGGACGATACCTGGCAGGGCGATTTTGAGCAGCGCTTTGCCTATGAGGAGACCCCCGACCAGCTGACCGCCGCCGCCGAGATCAAGCACGATATGGAACAGCCCTGGCCGATGGACCGCCTGCTGTGCGGCGACGTCGGCGTCGGCAAGACCGAAGTCGCCCTGCGCGCGGCGTTCAAGTGCGTGATGGGCGGCAAGCAGTGCGCGATCCTGGCCCCCACCACGATCCTGGCCTGGCAGCACTTCAACACGGCGCTGGCCCGCATGGAAGCGTTCCCCATCCGCATCGGCCTGCTGTCCCGCTACCGCAGCGCCAAAGAGCAGAAAGAGACGCTGCGCGGCCTGCGCGACGGCACCGTCGATATCGTCGTCGGCACCCACCGCCTGCTGTCCGACGACGTCAAGTTCCGCGACCTCGGCCTTGTCATCATCGACGAGGAACAGCGCTTCGGCGTCAAGCATAAAGAGAAGCTCAAGGAAAACTTCGTCGGCGTCGATGTGCTCACGCTTTCGGCCACGCCGATCCCGCGCACGCTCAACATGGCGCTGTCCGGCATCCGGGATATGTCCACGATCGAACAGCCGCCCATCGAGCGCCAGCCCATCGAGACCTATGTGCTTGAATACGACGAGGGCATCGTGGCCGAAGCCATCCGCAAGGAGCTTGCGCGCGGCGGCCAGGTCTATTACCTGCACAACCGTGTCGACAGCATCGAACAGTGCGCGGCCCGCCTGAGCAAGCTGGTGCCCGGCGCGCGCATCGGCGTCGCCCACGGCAAGATGACCGAAGAACAGATCTCCTCGGTCTGGCAGCAGCTGCTGGACAACGAGATCGACGTGCTTGTGTGCACCACTCTGATCGAGACCGGCGTCGACGTGCGCAACTGCAACACCCTTATCATTGAAAATGCCGACTGCATGGGCCTTTCCCAGCTGTACCAGATCCGCGGCCGCGTCGGGCGTTCGTCCCGCAAGGCATACGCCTACTTCACCTTCCGCCGCGACCGCGTGCTGACCGAAGTCGCCGCCAAGCGCCTGTCGGCCATCCGGGAGTTCACGGCGTTCGGTTCCGGCTTCCGCATTGCGATGCGCGATCTGCAGATCCGCGGCGCGGGCAGCCTGCTGGGGCACAGCCAGCACGGCCATATGGAGGCCGTCGGCTATGACCTCTATGTCAAAATGCTGGGCCAGGCCATCGCCGCCGCCCGCGGCGAACCGCCCGAGCCGGACAAGAGCGACTGCCTGGTGGACATTGCCGCCGACGCCTTCCTGCCCGAAAGCTATGTGCCCGACGCAGCCGGGCGCATCGAGGCGTACAAGCGCATTGCCGCCATCGAGACGGCCGAAGACGCCGAGGATGTGCTCGACGAACTCATCGACCGCTACGGCGACCCGCCCAAAAGCGTGCAGAGTCTTGTGGATGTCTCGCTCGTGCGCGTGACGGCCGCGCGCGCGGGCATCGTCGAGATCGTGCAGAAAGGCGGCGACCTGCTGCTGTACACCGACGTCATCGGCCCCGCGCAGATGGGCCCGCTGCTGGAAGCCATGCCCCGCCGCGTCAAATACTGCGCGGTCGGCCGGCCGTACATCAGCCTGCGCCTTGCCCCCGGCGAGGACCCCCTCACCATCCTGCGCGACGCCGTCGCACTTTTGAACGGGGGACAGAATAGAGGGTGATTAGAGTTCAGAGTTAAGAGTTTAGAGTTTAGATAGGGAACGCGGCCTGGCGGCCGCGATCAAAATACGGCCATAAAGTTTCTCTTATATTTTTTTTGCGCCGCCCGCAGGGCGGCGCTCCACCAAATCTTAACTCTAAACTCTTAACTCTCAACTCTTGACA
>DWXD01000057.1 GCA_019119365.1 Candidatus Gemmiger stercoripullorum
TTCCAAAGGGCTGCGGAGCCGAGCACCGCCTGCGGCGGATACAGCGAGGCGGAGCAGGGGCAGCGGTCGCAGAGCGCAAGCGCCATTTATGGCGCGCCGCGCGATGCGGGCACCGCAACCCGGAGAAATAGACGTGTTAGGCGCAGCCGTGCGCGGCTGTTGCCCCCTTTGCAGCGTGTCGAGTTTCTCGACACGCTGAGCCCGGACCGCCGAAGCGGCCCGGGCTTTTTTCCTGCCGTTCAGGTTTTTGTGCCCGGCACTTAAACACGCCTCACTTGCGCCGGGGCAGGCGTCGGGGTACAATAAAGGCAAGCCGGCCGGACCAAACGACGAAAGCGAGGAATGCCTGATGATGCCAACAACTTTGCAGATCGGCGCCAACATTGCTGCCCGCCGCCGCGCCCGCGGCCTGACGCAGGAACAGCTGGCCGCCAGCCTGGGGGTCAGCGCCCCGGCCGTGAGCAAATGGGAGACCGACAGCTCCTACCCCGATATCACGCTGCTCTGCCCGCTGGCGCGGGCGCTGCGCTGCCGGGTGGACGAGCTGCTGCAGTTTGCCCCCGCCATGACCGAGGCCGAGGCCGCCGAACACCTGGACAGCGTTGTGCACCTGGCGCTTTCCGGCGACCGCGCCGGGGCGGAGCAGGCCCTGACCGCGCTCGTGCAGGAATACCCCGGCTGCGCGGTGCTGCAGTACCACGCGGCTGTCGGCTGGTCGGCGCTGCAGATCCTTTTCCCGCAGGCCGATGAAGCCGACCGCCAGCGCTGGCAGGCGCGCGCGCTGGCTTTGTGGGAGGAGCTGCACAGCGGCAGCGACGCCGCCATGGCCCAGTACGCCGCCAACCAGCTGGCCTCCCATGCGGTGCTGCACGGCGAGCTGGACCGCGCCGAAGCGCTGCTGGCCGAACTGCCGCAGCAGATCGTGGACCCCACCATGACCCGCTACCAGCTGCAGCTCAAACAGGGCGACCCGGACGCCGCCCGCGCCACGCTGCAAAAACGGCTGTTCGCGCTGGTGCAGCAGGCGGCCGGCGTGCTGGCGGCGCTGCCCGCCGTGCTGCCGGAAACGCAGCGCCAGCTGGCGGCGGCCGAAGCGTACCACACCCTGGCCGCCGCGTTCGGTTTGCTGGATTCAAGCGCATTGCTGAAAGTGGAGCCGCTGCTCAAAGAAGGCCGTGTGCCGCAGGCCGCGGCGGCGCTGGAGGCGTATGTCGATGTGCTGACCGGGCCGGTGCCCACGCCGGACCCGGCGCTGTTCGCCCCCACCCTGCCCGCCAAAAGCGCCGCCGCGGCAGACAAGGACCCGGACCTGCGCGCGCTGCGGCAGGTCTTGCAGCGCCAGCTGGCAGCCGACCCGGCCTTTGCGCCGCTGCTGGACGACCCCCGCGCCCGCGCCGCCCTGGAGCGCCTGGCGCAATGAGCGCAGCGGCAAAATTTTGATGGGATTTGATGGGAACAGAGAGACAGCCCGGACCGCCGAAGCGGCCCGGGCTGTTCGTATGCAGAAAGGGGTGGCGGCGCGGAGGTCCCGCGGGCGGATATGGAATCCGCCCCTACAATCAATGGCAAGGCCCGCAATCCACCGGGAAACCGCATCCCCTGCATGATCGCAAACCTGTGTAGGGGACGATGCTTGCACTGCGCCCGCAGGCGCGTTTCGGAGGCCAAAGACCGCAGGTCCGGCTCTTAGGCCGGAGATCGTCCCGGGGCGTTTGCGGCGGCGCGGAGGTCCCGCGGGCGGGATAAATCCCGCCCCTACGAATAAATTTTATGTTTTGCGCCAACCCGAAAGGCCGCGGCCACCCGGGCGGACGTAGGGCGGGATGCCTCATCCCGCCGGACCTTGCGGCGGCGCGGGGTCCCGCGGGCGGGATAAATCCCGCCCCTACGAATATTTTTTATGTTTTGGGCCAAACGGGAGGGTCGCGGCCGCCCGGGCGGGCGTAGGGCGGGATGCCCTCATTCCGCCGGGCCTTGCGGCGGCGCGGGGTTCCGCGGGCGGGATAAATCCCGCCCCTACGAATAAATTTTATGTTTTGCGCCGACCGGGATGGCCGCGGCCGCCCGGGCGGACGTAGGGCGGGATGCCCTCATCCCGCCGGGCCTTGCGGCGGCGCGGGGTTTGCGGGAGGGCCATGGCCCTCCCCTACAAACCGCGGCGGGCGAGCGGCCAAACGGGAGGGCCGCAGGCACGGCTTCGGGGATGCCGGGGATGCGGGGCGGTTCAGATGCTCTGCAGCGCTTTGCGCAGGATGGCGGCGGCTTTTTCGACGTCGGCGGGGGTCAGGATGAGCGGGGGCAGCAGGCGCAGGCGGTCCTTGGCGGTCAGCACCAGCAGGCCGCGGCGCTCGCAGGCGGCGCGCACCTCGGCGGCCGAAACGCCCGGCTCAAACTGTACGCCGATCATCAGCCCCAGGCCGCTGACGCCGGCGACGTGCGGCAGCGCGCGCAGGGCGGCCCAGAGGGCCGCGGCGCAATCGTTAACATTTTGCAAAAATTCCTCGTCCATGGCGTCGACCACCGCGCAGGCCCCGGCGCAGACGACCGGGTTGCCGCCGAAGGTCGAACCGTGGCTGCCCGGGCCCATGCCCGCGGCGGCTTTTTCGCTGGCGACGACCGCGCCGATGGGCAGCCCGCCTCCCAGTCCCTTGGCCAGCGTGACGATATCGGGTTTGAGGTGGTAATTTTCGCACGCGAGGAACTTGCCGGTGCGGCCGACGCCGGTCTGCACTTCGTCAACGATGAGCAGGATATCGCGCGCGGCGCAGAAATCGGCGACCCGGTGCACATAGTCGGGCTCGAGCGCCACGACGCCGCCCTCGCCCTGCACAAGCTCCATCATGACGGCGCAGGTACGCCCGTCGACCGCGGCGGCGGCCAGGGCGTCGAAGTCCCCGGCCGGGACATAGGCGAAGTCCGCCGGGAAGGGGCCGAAGTCGTGGTGGAACACCTCCTGGCCGGTGGCGGTCAGCGTGGCGAGCGTGCGGCCGTGGAACGAGTTGACGAGCGTGACGACCTTGCTGCGGCCTTCGCCGTATTTGTCGGCGCTGTACTTGCGCGCGCATTTGATCGCGCCCTCATTGGCCTCGGCGCCGGAATTGCCAAAAAACACCCGGTCCAGCCCGGTGCGCTGGCACAGCCGCCGCGCCAGCCGCCCGCAGGGGGCAGTATAGTACAGGTTGGAGGTGTGCTGCACAAGGCCCGCCTGCTCGGTGACGGCCTTGAGCCAGGCCGGGTGGGCGAAGCCGAGCGAATTGACGCCGATGCCGGAGGTAAAATCGAGATAGGTCCGGCCGTTTGCGTCGCGGGCGACAAGGCCCTCGCCGCGTTCGATGACAACGGGGCTGCGGGCGTAGGTGTGCATGATGTACTGCTCGTCCCGGTCGATGACTTTTTCGCGGTTCATGGCATTTCCCCCTTTATTCGCCGCGGCGGCTGCGTTTCTGGTAAAACAGCGTGCCGGAACCGCGGTCGCTGAACATCTCGAGCAGAACGGAGTGGGGTACGCGGCCGTCGATGATGACGGCTTCGTTCACGCCGCGGCGGATGGCGTCGGCCATGCCGTCGATCTTGGGCAGCATGCCCCCGGCGATGACCCCCTCCGCCTTGTAACCCTCGATCTCGGAGAGTTCGACTTCCGGGATGAGGGTGGATTCATCGTTTTTGTCCCGCAGCAGCCCGGCAATATCGGTCATGGAGACGAGCTTTTCCGCCTGCAGCGCCACGGCGATGGCCGCGGCGGCGGTGTCGGCGTTGACGTTGTAGAGCACGCCGTTTTCGGGGTCCATGCCGACGGTGGCGATGACCGGGATGAACTGGTCTTCCAGCAGGTGGTCGATCAGCGTGGTGTCGATGTGGGTGATCTCGCCCACAAAGCCGAGGTCGGCGTCGGTATAGCGGCGGCAGGCGATGGTGTTGCCGTCCATGCCGCACAGCCCGACGCCGCGCCCCTTGAGCAGCGCGACGAGGTCCTTGTTGACCTGCCCGGCCAGCACCTGCTGCACAACGGTCATGGTCTCGGCGTCGGTATAGCGCAGGCCGCCGACAAAGCGGGACGGGATGCCAAGCTTGCCGAGCATGGCGTTGATGGCCGGGCCGCCGCCGTGCACCAGCACGACCTTGACGCCGAGCAGCGTGAGCGTGACAAGGTCGTTCATGACGGCCAGCTTGAGCGCGCCGTTGACCATGGCGTTGCCGCCGTATTTGATGACCAGCGTCTTGCCGTGGTATTTCTGGATATAGGGCGTCGCCTCTGAAAAGAGCTGCGCCATTTCGACATTTTTCATCGGTCGTCTCCGTTTCTCCGCAGCGGCGTCAGGTGCGGTAATCGCCGTTGATCTTGACGTATTCGTAGGTCAAATCGCAGCCCCAGGCCTTGGCGGCCGCGGTCCCGCTGCCCAGGTCGATGAGGATCTCGATCTCGGGTTCGGCCAGGACTTTGGCAGCCTCCTCCTCGCTGTAGGGGTGGAGGGCGGCGTTTTCGCAGACAAACACCTCGCCCGCTTTGCTTTTAAGGCGCACGGCGGTGCGGCTGATGTCAAAGTCGCCGGGGGTGTAGCCGATGGCGCACAGCACGCGGCCCCAGTTGGCGTCCGCGCCGAACATGGCGGCCTTGAACAGCGTGGAATGGATCACGCTGCGGGACACCGCCCGCGCGGTGGGCAGATCCGGCGCGCCGGTGACGGTACACTCCAGCAGCTTGGTCGCGCCCTCGCCGTCCCCGGCCAGCTCGCGGCACATGTGCTCGGCCACGGCGGTCAGCGCGGCCACAAAGGTATCATAGTCCGGCGTATTTTCCGCCAGCGGCGCGTTGCCCGCCAGGCCGGAGGCCAGCAGGATGACCGTGTCGTTGGTGGAGGTATCGCCGTCGACCGAGATCTGGTTGAAGGTGGCGGGCACAACGGCGGACAGCGCCGCCTGCAGCACGGCCGGGGGCACGGCGGCGTCGGTCGTCAAAAACAGCAGCATCGTCGCCATGTTGGGGTGGATCATGCCGGAACCCTTGGCGATGGCCCCCAGGCGGCAGGTTTTGCCGCCCAGCGTGAACTCGACCGCATATTCCTTCGGGTGGGTGTCGGTCGTCATGATGGCGGTGGCGGCCGCGCTGCTGCCCGCGGCGGTGGCCGAAAGCCGGGCGGCCGCCGCCGGGATGCCGGCCGCGAACGGCTCCAGGCTCATCGGCTGGCCGATGACGCCGGTCGAGGACGGCAGCACATCGGCCGCCGGGATGCCCAGCGCCTGCGCGGTCAGCTCACAGGTGGCGCGGGCAAGCTCCAGCCCGCCGGGCGCGCAGGTGTTGGCGTTGCCGCTGTTGACCAAAATGGCCTGGGCGTAGCCGTCGGCCAGGTGTTCGCGGTCGACCGTGATGGGCGCGCCGTAGACCTTGTTGGTCGTGTAGCAGGCCGCGCCCGCGCAGCGCACATCGGCTTTGATGAGCGCCAGGTCGGGTTTTTCGTGGTTATGCCGGATGCCGCAGTGCACCCCGGCCGCCGCAAAGCCCTGCGGCGCGCAGATGCCGCCAGCCACAGGCGCAAAGGTTTGTGTTTCGGACATAGAATCGTTCCCCCCTGTTTCACGAAAACGAGAAATCCCGGCCCCGCGCCTACCGCAGCGGCCATTCCTCATTCCTGATTTCTCATTTCTCATTCTCTCTTATGTTCGGCTCAGCCCCTGCGTTTCCGGCAGGCCCAGCATTGCGTTCATGCACTGCAGCGCCGCGCCGGAGGAGCCTTTGCCGAGGTTGTCGAACAGGCTGACCAGCTGCAGCTGCGCGCCGTCGGGGCTGGGCAGGCAGAAGATCTCCAGCCGGTCGCTGCCCGCCAGCGCATTGGCGGCCAGGAAGCCGTTTTCGGTCCCCTGCCCCAGGCCGTGCACCGTCACCATCGGCTCGCCCGCATAGTATTCGGCCAGCGCGCCGGCGATGGTTCCGGCTGTTGTGCCGTACTGCGCCGGGAACAGCGGCAGCATGGTCAGCATCCCGGCGTAATAATCGCCCAGCACCGGCACGAACAGCGGCGGCGCTTCCAGCCCGCAGATTGCCTGCATCTCGGGCAGGTGCTTGTGGTGCAGCGCAAGGCCGTAAGGTCGGCAGGCTTCGAGCGCGGCGGGGCGGCCGGCCGCCTCGTAATCGGCAATCATCGTTTTGCCGCCGCCGGAATAGCCGGTCAGGCTGGTGCAGGACAGCCTGGCCCCGGCGGGCAGCAGCCCCGCCTGCACCAGCGGCGCGGCCAGCGCAATAAAGCCGGTGGCGTGGCAGCCGGGCACGGCGACGCGGGCGGCGGTTTTCAGCGCGGCGCGCGTGCCGTGCAGCTCCGGCAGGCCGTAGACCCAGCCGGGGGCGGTGCGGTGCGCCGTGGAGGTATCCAGCACGCGCACGGCCGGGTCGATGTGCGGCACGATCTCGCGCGCGGCGGCGTCCGGCAGGCAGAGGAAAGCGACGTCGCTGCGGTTGATGGCATCGATGCGGGCGGCCAGGTCCTTGCGCTGCTCGCCTTCCAGCATGCGCACGGTCAGCGGCTCGGTTTTGGCGCGCTCGGCCAGCCGCTGGACGATGCGCAGGCCGGTGGTCCCGGCCGAACCGTCGATGAAGATCTGTATCGGCATAAACTTCTCCCTTCCCGGCAACAGCGGCGGATCAAAATACAGGAAGCGTGCGGGATTTAAAGGCCGCCGCCGTTTACGCTTCGTCCGCTTCCGCGCGCAGCGCGGCGATTTGGGCGCGGGCGGCTTCGATCTGGGCGCGCACGCTCGCCTGGCTGGGGCCGCCGTAGCTGGAACGGCCCTCGCAGCAGGTCAGCAGGTCGATGGCGGTGTAAACGTCCGCTTCAAACAGGGGGCTGTAGGCCTTGAATTCGTCCGGCGTGAGCTGCTCGAGCGTCTTTCCGGCGGCGATGCAGTCGCTGACCATTGCGCCGGTCAGCTTGTAGGCGTCGCGGAACGGCATGCCTTTTTTGGTCAGGTAGTCGGCGCAGTCGGTGGCGTTGATAAAGCCTTTGGCCGCGGCGGCGCGCATGTTTTCGGGCAGGGTGGTCATTGTGGCCAGCATCGGCGTGACGGTGCGCAGGCAGAGCGCCAGCGTGTCGATGGCGTCCCACATGGCTTCCTTGTCCTCCTGCATGTCCTTGTCATAGGCAAGGCTGAGGCCCTTCATCATGACAAGCAGCGTGTTGAGGTCGCCGTAAACGCGGCCGGTTTTGCCGCGGATGAGCTCGGTCACGTCGGGGTTTTTCTTCTGCGGCATGATGGAGGAGCCGGTCGTGAAAGCGTCGTCGAGTTCGATGAACTTGAACTCCCAGCTGCACCACAGGATGATCTCCTCCGACAGGCGGGACAGGTGCATCATGCAGATGCTGATGGCCGCGGCGATCTCGATGCAGAAATCGCGGTCGGAGACGCCGTCCAGGCTGTTGGGGCAGGGGCCGTCAAAGCCGAGCATCTCCGCCGTGAGCTGCCGGTCGATCGGGTAGGTAGTCCCGGCCAGCGCGCCGGAGCCGAGCGGGCAGTCGTGCAGCATGCGGGCGAGGGCGTCCTGCAGGCGGCCATAGTCGCGCAGCAGCATCCAGGCGTAGGCCATCAGCTGGTGGCCCATCGTCACGGGCTGGGCGCGCTGCAGGTGGGTGTAGCCGGGCATGACGCTGTCGGTGTTCTGTTCGGCCTGATCGCACAGGACCGCCACCAGGCCGAGGATCTGGTCCATCAGGCCGGTGACTTCCTCCCGCAGGGTCAGGCGGATGTCCAGCGCGACCTGGTCGTTGCGGCTGCGGCCGGTGTGCAGGCGCTTGCCCGCGTCGCCGATGCGGGCGGTCAGCGTCTGCTCGATAAAGGTATGGATATCTTCGGCCGCCGGGTCGATCTCCAACGCGCCGCTTTCCAGGTCGGCCAGAATCTCCTGCAGGCCGGTCAGGATGGCGTCGCGGTCCTCCGGCGCAATGATGCCCTGCTCGCCGAGCATCGTCGCATGGGCCATGCTGCCGTTGATGTCCTGGCGGGCCATGCGCTGGTCAAAGCGAATGCTGGAGTTGAAATCGTTGACGCGGGGGTCCACCGCTTTGCTGAAACGGCCTTTCCAAAGCTGTTCTGCCACGAAAAGCGCTCCCTTCCTCATGTTTGGTTGGGGCCTGCCCGAAAAAATCCCCGGCGCTGCGCAGCGCCGTTTGGTTGTTCGGGTACTCCCTAAAGAGTTCAGAGTTTAGAGCCCGGCGCCCGGGCAAAGCGGCGCGGCCGCTTTGCCCAAACTCCTGACCCTAAACTCTGAACAACGGAACTGTAAATTAAAACGAAACGGCGGCGTCAATCAGGCGTTGGGCCACTTCTTGGCGAGCTTGGCGCGCTCGGCAATGGGCAGGCCGAACAGGTTGATGAACCCGCTGGAATCGGCCTGGTTGTAATCGTCGTCCTCGCCGAAGGAGGCGGTCTGCTCGTCGTACAGCGTGTAGGGGCTGGTGACGCCGGCGTTGATCATGTTGCCCTTGTACAGCTTGAGCGTCACGTCGCCGGTGACGGTCTTCTGCAGCTGGTCGGTGAAGGCGCAGATGGCTTCGCGCAGCGGGGTGAACCACTGGCCGTTGTAGACGATCTCGCCCATCTTCTGCGCGACGATCTCCTTGAAATGGAAGCTCTCCTTATCCAGCGTGATGGTCTCGAGCACGTTGTGCGCCTTGTAGAGGATCGCGCCGCCGGGGGTCTCGTAGACGCCGCGGCTCTTCATGCCGACAAGGCGGTTTTCGACAATGTCCAGCAGGCCGATGCCGTTTTCGCCGCCGATCTTGTTGAGGTATTCGATCAGGGCCACGCCGTCCATCTCCTTGCCGTCGACAGCGGTGGGGATACCCTGCTCAAAGTGGATGGTCACATAGGTCGGGGTATCGGGGGCCTGTTCGGGGCTGACGCCGAGCTCGAGGAAGCCTTCCTTATTGTAGGTGGGCTCGTTTTTGGGGTCCTCGAGGTCGAGGCCCTCGTGCGAAAGGTGCCAGAGGTTCTTGTCCTTGGAGTAGTTGGTCTCGCGGCTGATCTTGAGGGGGATGTTGTGCGCTTCGGCGTAGGTGATCTCCTCGTCGCGGCTCTTGATGTCCCACTCGCGCCAGGGGGCGATGATGGCCATATCGGGCGCAAAGGCCTTGAGGGTCAGCTCAAAGCGGACCTGGTCGTTGCCCTTGCCGGTGCAGCCGTGGCAGATGGCGTCGGCGCCTTCCTTGATGGCGATGTCGGCCAGGCCCTTGGCGATGCAGGGGCGCGCATGGGAGGTGCCGAGCAGGTAGTCCTCATATTTGGCGTCCGCCTTCAGGCAGGGCCAGATGTAGTTTTCGACATAATCCTTCTTGAGGTCGAGCACATACAGCTTGGAAGCGCCGGTCTTTTTGGCCTTCTCCTCCAGGCCGTCCAGCTCGGTGCCCTGGCCGACGTCGCCGGAAACGGCGATGACTTCGCAGTTGTTGTAGTTCTCCTTCAGCCAGGGGATGATGATGGAGGTGTCGAGACCGCCGGAGTAAGCCAGCACGACTTTTTTGATGTCTTTTTTATCTTTTTTCATGGTATCCACCCTTCCGCCGCCCAGGCGGCTGAATATTTATTCATTTGATGAATTCTATTATACACGGCCCGCGCGCAAAATCAAGCTGGAATTTTGCACGAATCGCCCGATGCATGTCCGTCAGATTTGTATATTTTTACAAGTTTCTCCGGTCCGGCTCGGTATATTATACTGAATATACGCATATTTATTCATTTCCTTGTTTTCCCGGCGGCCCGGCGCGGGGTGATTGTACCGGCGGCGCGTTTGTGGTATCGTTTAACTTGTAATGATTTTCCGCAAAGGAGGCCCGCCCTATGAGCGCCCAGCCGCTGGTCAGCGTGATCGTGCCGGTGTACAACGCCAAAAACCATATCGCCCGCTGTGTCGAGAGCATCCGCCGCCAGACCTATACGAACCTGCAGATCATCCTGCTCAACGACGGCAGCCAGGATGTCAGCCCCGACGTGTGCCGCATGTTCGCCCAGGTGGACGGGCGCATCACGCTGATCGACAAAGCCAACAGCGGCGTGTCGGCCACGCGCAACCTTGGGATGCGCGCCGCCAAAGGCGAATACCTGCAGTTTGCCGACGCCGACGACACCCTGCAGCCCTATGCGACCGAGCTGCTGGTCGACCGCGCGCAGCGCTATGCGGCCGACATGGTCATCGCCCATTACAACCGCGTGGAGCCCCCGCGCGAACGCGAGCGTCTGCGCCCGCCGCGCCGCCCCGGCGAAGCGGAGCCCGGTTTTGACAGCCGCACCCGCGTGCAGACGTTCGGTTTCCTGCTGGAAGGGCCGCTGACCAAGGCGCAGTTCGCCTACGGGCTGATGCAGGAACCGGCCAGCTTTTATTACGGCGTGATGTGGAACAAGCTGTACCGCACCGCCATCGTGCAGGCGCACCCGGACATCGAGTGCAGCGAGGAGCTGGATTACAGCGAGGATTTTTACTTCAACCTCAGCTACATCCGCTATGCCGAGCGCTTTTACGCGCTGTCGACGCCGGTATACAACTATGTGCAGAACCCGCAGAGCCTGGTGCACAACCTGAACCCGGTCAAAGTGCTGTCCACACGGTGGGAGCTTTCTGCCTATTATAAAGACCTGTACAAGCAGCTGGGGCTGTATGAAGAGAACAAGATCCGGCTGAACAAGTACTTTTTTGGGATTGCGGAGAGCTGAGTTTTTTAGAGTTCAGAGTTTAGAGTTGAGAGTTCAGATGCGGTGGATCGCCGCCCTGCGGGCGGCTCAAAAACTGGCGCGTTTTTGGAGGAAAAGCACGCCCCTTGTGTTGGCGCTATCGCAAACATTTTAGGGGCCGGTTCCACTGCGCCCGCAGGCGCGTTTCGGAGGCCAAAGACCGCAAGGCCCGGCTCTTAGGACGGAGATCGTCCCGGGAACCCCGCGACGCCGCGAACGCCCGCGGGCGGGATGAATCCCGCCCCTACGGACCGGGGGAAAATCCGCGGCCAACCGCAACCCCCGCGCCACCGCAACCCATGTAGGGGCGCACATTGTGCGCCCGGGGAACCCCGCGGCGGCGCGGGGGTTCGGGAGGGGCATGCCCCTCCCCTACACGCCATCCGGGCACGACCGGCCAAACGGGACGGCCGCGGCCGCCCGGACGGCCGTAGGGCGGGATGCCCTCATCCCGCCGAAGCCCGCGGCGGCGCAAACACCCGCGGGAGGGATAAATCCCTCCCCTACGACCAACAGAAGGTCCGCAGCCAAACGGGACATCCGCCGGGCCGCGTTTCGCATCTGAACGTCGGACCCTCTGCGCGCTCGCTTTTTTAAAAAATCAAGAAAGCTTCCCCACATTGACCCAGCCTGCAAAATTCTGCACGCTGGCTTCGAGCTCGGGCACGGTCAGGCGCACGGCGCTGCGCGGCGTGCCGGCGGCCGGGAAAATGATGTCGAACCGGCGCAGGCTTTCGTCCAGATAGACCGGCACGCCGGGGCGCAGCGCAAACGGGCAGACGCCGCCCATCGGGTGGCCGACCCGCGCGACAAGGTCCTCCGGCTTGACCATGCTGGCCTTGGTGTGGAACTGTGCCTTGAAGCGCGGGTTGTCCACCCGGGCGTCCCCGGCCAGCACAACAAGGAAGGCCCCGTCCGGCCCCTGAAACGCCATCGTCTTGGCGATGCGCGCCGGTTCGCAGCCAAGGTCGCGCGCCGCCTCCTCGACCGTAGCGCTCGACTCCTGAAACTCGATGACCCGCTCCGCCAGCCCGAACCCGGCAAGGTAGTCTTTCACGATTTCGATGGACATGTTTTCGTCTCCTTCTTTTGTCTTTTTCCGTGCGCCGCAGTCAGCCCGCAGCCCGGAAGCAAAACCCGTTTATAAAACTGTCCGCGCTGCGCGCGGACACCTTATCTGAACTCTGAACTCTAAACTCTGAACTCTTTACTATTTCTTCTTCCCCAAAAGTTCGCGCCGGACATAGGCGAAGCAGGCGTCCTCGCCTTCGTCGCGCAGCAGGCGCAGCGCGTGCTCGAGCTCGGCGCGGGTCGCGGGGTGCAGCAGGTAGTGGTCCTTGCTGCGGTCATAATAGTTCCAGGGCGCGGCGTCGGTGTATTGGCTGCCGAGATAGTTGCGGCTCGCGGCGATGCGGTCGCAGATCATCTCGGCCACATACCGGCCCGGCATGCGCATACCGGACATAGTATGGTCGCCGTCCGGCGCGTAGTCGATCCAATATTCCAGGTGGTGGCGGTTGCGCCCCTTGTGGTGCAGCCAGGCGGCGCTGCAGCCTTCGGCCTGGCGCTGGGCGTTGTTGGGGCTGCAGCTGCCCTGCCAGTATTTGGCCCCGGCCAGGAACTCAACCGGCGCGAGCTTGCTCAAATCATGCGTGAGGCCTTGCCAGTACAGCCCGCAGCGGAAGCAGTAGCGCATGACCCACATTTTGTGGTGGTGGATGGTCTTGTAATGTTTGATCGGGTGCCACAAAGGGCAGCGCCTCCTTCCCCTGTACGGCCTGGCTGTCCTTTATTGTAATACAAATCATTTGCGGGCGCAACGCCCTTTTACTTTGACAGGAGGTCTTTCCCATGCCCGAACCCTGCGGAAACCTGACGCTGGCGGAAACCTGCCGCCGGTACCCCGTTTTTGCCCCGGCCCTGCAGGCCGTGGCGGACCTGGACGCGGGCGCGCTGGTGGCCGTGGACGGCCGCTGCGGCAGCGGCAAAACGACGCTGGGCGCGCTGCTGGCGGCCGTGTTCGGCTGCGCCGTTGTGCATACGGACGACTACTATCTGCCGTTTGCGCGCCGCGCCCCCGGCTGGGAGCGCACCCCCGCCGCCAACATGGACCTGGCCCGCCTGCGCGCCGAAGTGCTGGACCCGCTGCGCGCCGGGCGCGCGGCGGTGTCGCGCCCGTACGACTGCCACCGCGGCCAATTCGGCCCCGCGGCGGCGCTGCCCGCCGGGGCGCTGACCGTTTTGGAGGGCAGCTATGCCCACCACCCGGCGCTGGGGCCGTACACGCTGCGCGTGTTTTTGACCTGCGAGCCCGCCGTGCAGGCCGCGCGGCTGCAGGCGCGCGAAGGCGGCAACTTTGAAATGTTCCGCACGCGCTGGGTCCCGCTGGAGGAAGGCTACCTGCAGGCATACGGCATCGAGGCCGCGGCCGACCTTGTGCTGCACACGGACGCTTCAGGCGGCTGAGCCCGCAGCGGGAATGTATAACAAAAATCAGCAAAAACAAACAATTACCACTGGCTTTTGTGCGCCAAATATGGTATGCTATGGGTAATAGGGTCCAGCGGCCGGGCGGCCGCTGCCCGCTGCTTGCACAATATTTTACGAAAGGTGGTTTGATTTTTATGTCTTTCTGCCCCGAACGCTGTACGCTGGGCATTGAGTTTGGTTCCACCCGCATCAAGGCCGTGCTGATCGGCCCCGACCACGCGCCGCTGGCCCAGGGGGACTACACCTGGGAAAACCGGCTGGAAAACGGCGTCTGGACCTACCCGGAGAGTGAGATCTGGGCCGGGCTGCAGGCCGCGTATGCGGCGCTGGCCGCCGACGTACAGGCCCGTTTCGGCCAGCCGCTGACGACGGTCGGCTGCCTGGGCGTCTCGGCCATGATGCACGGCTATCTGGCTTTTGACGAAAACGACGCGCTGCTGGTCCCGTTCCGCACCTGGCGCAACACGATCACCGGCCCGGCAGCCGAAGCGCTGACCGAGGCGTTCGGCTTCAACATCCCGCAGCGGTGGAGCATCGCGCACCTGTACCAGGCGATGCTGAACAAAGAGGAACACCTGCCGCGGCTGCGCTTTTTCACAACGCTGGCCGGGTTCGTGCACTGGAAGCTGACCGGCCGCAAGGTGCTGGGCGTGGGCGACGCTTCGGGCATGTTCCCGATCGACAGCGCCGCCACGGATTATGACAAAGACCTGCTGGCCCGCTTTAACGGCATGGCGGCCCGGGCGGGGTACCCGGTCGACGCCGCCGCGCTGCTGCCCGCCGTGCTGCCCGCCGGGGCCGAAGCCGGAACGCTGACGCCCGAGGGCGCGCGCCTGCTGGACCCAACCGGCACGCTGCAGCCCGGCTGCCCGCTGTGCCCGCCCGAAGGCGACGCCGGCACCGGCATGGCCGCCACCGACAGCGTGGCCCCGCGCACCGGCAACGTCAGCGCGGGCACAAGCATCTTTGCGATGGTCGTGCTGGAGCGGCCGCTGCGCCGCGTTTACCCCGAGATCGACCTGGTCACGACGCCGGACGGCGCGCCGGTGGCCATGGTGCACTGCAACAACTGCACGAGCGACCTGAACGCCTGGGTCGACCTGCTGGCGCAGGCCGCCGCCCTGGGCGGGACCGCGCCGGACAAGGGCGCGCTGTTCACCAAGCTGTTCGAGCTTTCGCTGCAGGGCGCGCCGGACGCCGGGGGCATCGTGCCGGTCAACTACTATTCCGGCGAAGGCGTGACCCACTTTGACGCGGGCTGCCCGCTTTTGCTGCGCGGGCCGGAGAGCGCCTTCACGCTGCCCAACCTGATGCGCGCGCATATCTATTCCGCCATGGCAACGCTGGCGCTGGGGCTGGACATCCTGCACGGCGAGGAGGTCGCGGTGGATACGCTGACCGGCCACGGCGGGCTGTTCAAGACCCCCGGCGTGGCGCAGCGCTATCTGGCCGCGGCGGCGGCCGCGCCGGTCACGGTGCGCCAGACCGCCGGCGAGGGCGGGCCTTACGGCATGGCCCTGCTGGCCGCCTATGCGCTGAACAAGGCCCCCGGCGAAACGCTGGCCGCCTACCTGCATGAGCGCGTGTTTGCCGGGGCCCCGGCCAGCACGCTGGCCCCCACCGAGGCCGACCGCGCCGGGTTCACGGCGTTCCTGGGCCGTTACCGCGGCGCGCTGCAAGCCGAACGCGCCGCCCTGCAAGCCGAAAACCGGGGCTGAGCTCCGTTTTTCCCGTATATCCCACCACACAAGGAGGAATCCGTATGTTGGATCAAACCGCACTGAAAAAGATCGACGCCTACTGGCGGGCATCGAACTACCTGGCGGCGGGCCAGCTGTATCTGCTGGACAACCCGCTGCTGCGCCGCCCGCTGACGCGCGACGATGTCAAGAAGAAGATCGTCGGCCACTGGGGCACCGTTCCCGGCCAGAACTTCGTCTATGTACATCTGAACCGCGTCATCAAGAAGTACGACCAGGACATGATCCTGATCTCCGGCCCGGGCCACGGCGGCAACTTCTTTGTTGCCAACGCCTACCTGGACGGCACCTACAGCGAAGTGTACCCCAACATCAGCCGTGATGAAGAGGGCATGCGCAAGCTGTTCAAGCAGTTCAGCTTCCCCGGCGGCATCTCGTCCCACGTTGCGCCCGAGACCCCCGGTTCCATCAACGAAGGCGGCGAGCTGGGCTATTCCATCGCCCATGCGTTCGGCGCTGTGTTTGACAACCCCGACCTGATCTGCGCCGTCACCGTCGGCGACGGCGAAGCCGAGACCGGCCCGCTGGCCACCTCCTGGCAGTCCAACAAGTTCCTGAACCCCGTGGGCGACGGCGCTGTGCTGCCCATCCTGCACCTGAACGGCTACAAGATCTCCAACCCCACCATCTTCGGCCGTATGAGCCATGAGGACATCGAGCACTTCTTCCTGGGCTGCGGCTGGAAACCGTACTTTGTCGAGGGCGACGACCCGATGACCATGCACGAGAAGATGGCCGAAACGCTGGACACCGTGATCGAGGAGATCCACAGCATCCAGGCTGCCTGCCGCAGCGGCAACCGCCCCGAAGTCATCCGCTGGCCGATGATCGTGCTGCGCACCCCGAAGGGCTGGACCGGCCCGAAAGAGGTCGACGGCAAGCAGATCGAAGGCACTTTCCGCGCGCACCAGGTGCCCATCGACCTGACCGTTGGCATGCCCAACCAGGAAGAGCACATGGTCCAGCTGGAAGAGTGGCTGCGCAGCTACCGCCCCGAAGAGCTGTTTGACGAAAACGGCACGCTGATCCCCGAGCTGCAGGAGCTGGCCCCGACCGGCGACCGCCGCCTGGCGGCCAACCCGCACGCCAACGGCGGCAAGCTGCTGCGCGACCTGCGCACCCCCGACTTCAAGGACTATGCCGTTGACATCCCGTTCCCCGGCAGCGTCGAGAAGCAGGACATGATCGAGGTCGGCGGCTACATCCGCGACGTGCTCAAGCTCAACGCCGACGCCAAGAACTTCCGCGTCTTTGGCCCCGACGAGACGATGTCCAACCGCCTGTACAAGTGCTTTGAGGCGACCAACCGCGACTGGAACAGCGCCACCGTGCCCGGCGACGAGTTCCTGGCCACCGACGGCCGCATCATGGACAGCATGCTTTCGGAGCATATGTGCGAAGGCTGGCTCGAAGGCTACCTGCTGACCGGCCGCCACGGCTTCTTCGCCAGCTACGAGAGCTTCATCCGCGTGGTCGACTCGATGGTCGCCCAGCATGCGAAGTGGCTCAAGGTCTGCAGCCAGCTGCCCTGGCGCCAGAGCATCGCCAGCCTGAACCTGGTGCTGACCAGCAACGTCTGGCAGCAGGACCACAACGGCTTCACCCATCAGGACCCCGGCTTCCTGGACCACATCGCCAACAAGAAGGCCGACGTCGTGCGCCTGTACCTGCCGCCGGATACCAACTGCCTGCTGAGCTGCTTCGACCACTGCATCAAGAGCCGCGACTATGTCAACGTGCTCGTCACCTCCAAGCATCCGCGTCCGCAGTGGCTGACCATGGAGCAGGCTGTCAAGCACTGCACCCAGGGCATCGGCATCTGGGAGTGGGCCTCCACCGACCAGGGCGCCGAGCCGGACATCGTCATGGCCTGCTGCGGCGACACCCCGACGCTGGAGACGCTGGCCGCCGTCACCATCCTGCACGACGCGCTGCCCGAGCTGAAGATCCGCGTCATCAACGTTGTCGACCTGATGAAGCTGCAGCCCAGCACCAAGCATCCGCACGGCCTGACCGACGCCGACTACAACGCGCTGTTCACCAAGGACAAGCCCATCATCTTCAACTTCCACGGCTATCCGACGCTGGTGCATGAGCTGACCTACGAGCGCTTCAACCGCAACCTGAGCGTCCATGGCTACCAGGAGGAAGGCACTATCACCACGCCGTTCGACATGCGCGTGCAGAACGAGATCGACCGTTACCACCTGGTCAAGGATGCCATCCAGCACCTGCCCAGCCTGGGCAACCGCGGCGCGTACCTCATCCAGAAGATGAACGACACGCTGGTCGACCACAAGAGCTATATCCACGAATATGGCCAGGATCTGCCCGAAGTCCGCGACTGGAAGTGGCATATCTGATTTTTGCGCGTAAAACCGCATAAGCACCGCCAGAACCGGTAAACGGCGGGGACCCACGGGTCCCCGCCGTTTTTGCGTTTTGTCCGCGGTGGGCGGACTTGCGCGGCGCGCCGGGATATGGTACACTAGAGCTGTACCCCCGTGGTCATTGTAAAATTTTAAAGAAAGAATGTGATATTTCCCCGCAAAACTGTATCCTGTGCCACCGGACGCCGCCTGGGCTGCCGGTGGGAACCGTATGCAACTGTAAAGGAAATATCATGCTTTCAAAAACAAAACAGTTCGTTCTTCGGCAGCTGCGCGCGCTGGCGGAGCTGCTGCGCCCGGCCAATCTGGCGCCCATGCTTCTGGGCGCGGCCATCTTGACGTTCGGGCTGCACAACATCCACAGCCGCACCTCCATCACCGAGGGCGGCGTGCTTGGCCTGCTTCTGTTTGCCAACCACTGGACCGGGCTGCCCGCGTCGGTCGTGTCGCCGGTGCTGGACCTTTTGTGCTACCTGCTGGCGCTGCGCTACCTGGGGGCCGGGTTCATCCGCACCTCGCTGGTGTCGACAGCCGCGGTGGCCGGCTGCTTTAAAGTGTGGGAGGGCCTGCCGTTTCTGCTGCCCGACCTTTCGGCCTGGCCGCTGCTTGCGGCGCTGCTCGGCGGCGTGTTTGTCGGCGTCGGCGTCGGGCTCATTGTGCGGCAGGGCGGTTCCAGCGGCGGCGACGACGCGCTCGCGCTGGTCATCTCCAAACTGACCGGCTGGCGCATGGCGCGCAGCTATCTTGTGACCGACCTGACCGTGCTGGTCCTTTCGCTGAGCTACCTGCCCGTGCAGCGCATCGCCTGGTCGCTTGTGACCGTGACGGTGTCCGGCTTTTTGATCGACCGCATCCAGGGCATCGGCCGCATGCGCCCCGCCGGGGCGGAATGATCCCCTGCATAAGCTAAACACGCCCTGCCGCAGAAAAGCGGCAGGGCGTGTTTTGTTTGTTTATTTGCGGCCGCTCTGGACTTCGATCCAGGCGAGGTCCCCGCGCTCCAGGCCGTGGATCAGCACTTCGGCCGTGGCGATGTTGGTCGCCACCGGGATCGTGTGGGTATCGCACAGGCGCAGCAGCGTGACGGCGTTGGGTTCGTCGGCACGCGCGCCGACCGGGTCGCGGAAGAACAGCAACATATCCACCTCGCCGCAAGCGATCATGGCGGAGATCTGCTCGGCCCCGCCGCAGTTGCCGGGGTACAGGCAGCGCACCGGCAGGCCGGTGGCCTCGGCCACGAGCTTGCCGGTCACGCCGGTGGCGACCAGCTCGTTTTCCGACAGGATGCGGACATAGGCGGTGCAGAACTGGGTCATGAGCTCTTTGCGGGAATCGTGGGCGATCAGGGCGATCCTCATGGCGGCCGGGTCCTCCTTTGGTACAAAACTATTTCTTATGATAAAGGAAGCGGGCGCAAATTGCAAGCCTTTCTCCCCGCAGACAGGCAGGTTCCACAAAGCGGGGCGCTTATTTTTGGCAAAACTGCGCGGGCGCGGCATGGTATAATAGGGCAAACAGCACCGGGCCCGGCCCGGGAAAGGGGAGACGAACAATGAAGCGTAGCGCACAAACCGTTTTGCAGGAAGGGATGTTCTACACCATCGCCGCCGCCAACGGCCGTGTGCTGGAGGTTGCCGATTTCAACACCGAGAACGGCGCTTCGGTGCGGCTGTGGAGCTATGAGGGGCAGCCCTGGCAGCAGTGGAGTTTTGAGGAAACCGCCGACGGCCAGTACCGCATCCGCAACCGCTTTACCGGCAAGGTGATGGACCTGGCGATGAGCGGCGTGGTCAACGGCACCTGGGTACACCAGTGGAGCGCGACGACCGGCGCAGGCCAGCGGTGGGAAGTGGTCCCCGCGGGCGGCGGCGTCAAGCTGCACAACGTGCTGGCGGATAAAGTGCTGGACCTGGTCGGCCTGCGCATGGACAACGGCACGCAGGCACAGATCTGGCAGGACGTGAACGGCGAAAACCAGATCTGGCGGCTGGAACCGGTGCCGGACAAGCTGCTGGAAAAAGCCCCGCCGCTGCCGAAGCCCCGCGGCGCCGCCAAGCCGAAGTCGACCCGCACCCAGACCGGCAAGGGGACCCGCGCCAAAAAGACCGGCGGCAAAGGCAGCCGCCGCGCCGCCAAGTAAACCAAAAAAACAGCCGCCGCGCCCGGAATGGGGCGCGGCGGCCTATTGTTTCAACAGGATGTTCAGCGCTGGTTTTCGCGCACGAAGCCGATCAGGCTGACGATCAGGCCCAGCAGCGCGCCTGCGCCGATGATGAGCAGCACGAGCTGGAAGATGCGCGCGTCGAAGTTGGTGCGCAGGCTCTGGGTGGCTTCGTCCAGCGCGCCGCCCACCGCGCTGCTGGTCCCGCCTGCGGGGGCCTGCTGCCCGGCTTCCAGCGCGGCGCTGGCGGCTTCGTTGTCGCCCAGCGCGCCGAGGGCCTCGGCCAGGGCGCTCTGCGCCATGGTGGCCAGGCCGTCCAGCTCGCTTGCGCCGGTGACTTTCTCGCCGTTGACGGCGCCGCTCAGGTAATCGGCAAAGACATAGGCCGCGCCGCGCAGGGCGGGTTCGCTGTCCGTCGCGACCTGCCAGCCGCCCTCCAACGTCCACATGCCCTCGGTATACAGCAGCAGCTGCATGCCGGTGTCCCCGGCCAGCGTCGTGTACACGCGCTCGCGGAAAGCCTTGTCGCCGGTGTTGACGGTGCCGAAGGTGTTGGCGATGAAGCGGTAGGCGCGGTCATACTCGGTCATGCCGTCGTAATAGCTGCGGATGGCGTCGGCCAGGCGGGTGTCGGCGGACAGCTCCGCGCCGATGTTGACCGAGTCGAGGTCGGCGCGCAGGTCGTCGCTGCCGAAATAGCTGTTGCTGCCGTCGTCCGGCAGGTTGAAGGAGGCGGACATCAGCGAGGCGTAGCCCTCGGCGTCGGACGCCTGGCCCTGGTAGGCGCAGGCGAGCTCCATGCAGTCGCCGCCCCAGCTGCCGGTGATGGGGACGCCGTTGTAGACAAGGTTGATCGAGGCCAGCAGGTGGCCGAAGTCGACCGTATCGCCGTTGCCGAGCGTGATCGAACCCATGCCGACCAGCTCGCCCAGGCTTTCGTCCCTGTCGCGGACATAGCTTTCAAAGTCGCTGTCCTTGGCGCCTGCGGTCAGCTGCCAGATCGAATCGTTGTAGCCGCCGCCGCGCGTGTAGGACAGCGTGAGCAGCATGGGGTCTGCGCCGTTGTTCTGCTCCGCAATATAGCTTTCGGCCAGCGTCTGCAGTTCGTCAAGCCGGGACAGCGTCGTGTCATAGTCGGCCGCTTTGGCGGACAGCGGCAGCGCCAGCCAAAGCAGCAGCGCCGCGGCCGCCCCGGCCAGCGCGCAGCCCAGGCGGTTGATGTTCGTGATCGTTGTCAAGCACCTCCCCGGGTGGCTCAAAGCGGCACGGCGTGGGGTTCTGCCGCGCCGTGCCCGTTTTTTCATAACATGAACTTTAATAGTATACCACATTCTTCTGCCGCTGTCACGAAAAAATTGTGAAACCGCAGCCGCCCTTGCCCGGCGGCCGCGGGCCTGCTATACTGAAAGCAGGCAGAAAACAAACATTGCAGAAAGAAGGTATCCCCATGAACAACACCCAGACGCCCCTGACCGCCGTCCACACCGCCAACGCCCCCGCCGCCATCGGCCCCTATTCCCAGGCTGTATGCGCGGGCGGGTTTGTGTATGTGTCGGGCCAGATCCCCCTTGACCCGGCCACCGGCGAGTTTGCCGGGCCGGACATCCGCACCCAGACCCGCCAGAGCCTGAAAAACATCGCCGCCATCCTGGCCGCCGCGGGCAGCGGCATGGACAGGGTTGTAAAAACGACGGTGCTGCTCAAAGACATCGGCGATTTTGCCGCCATGAACGAAGTGTACGCCGAGGCGTTCACCGCGCCGTACCCGGCGCGCGCCGCGTTCGAGGCCGCCGCCCTGCCCAAAGGCGCGCTGGTCGAGATCGAGTGTGTGGCGGCGCTGTAAATATTACAAACTGCAAACAGACCCGGGCGCTTTTCCGCCGCGTATACGGGTTTTTCACGTTGAAATTGTGGAAAACCCTGTGGAAACGGTGGAAAAGCGTCCATTTTCTTGCGCTGCAGCCGCGGTTTTGCGCACGGGGCGCGGCGGGGTTTCGACAAGTAATTGTTGAACTGCGCGGCCAAAGATGGTACAATAGATAGCAAATCCGGGCACAGGCCGCTTTCCGCGGGCCGCGCCCGCCCCAAGGAGGCTTGCGCGCCTATGCGCTGGATCGATAAACTGGAGCGCCGCTACGGGCGCTGCGGCATCCCCTACCTGCTCAACATCGTGCTGGCGGGCCAGCTGGCCGTCTGGTTCCTTGTGATGTTTGTTGAGCGCAACCTGTTGTATTTGCTGACGCTGGACCGCGCCGCGCTGCTGCACGGGCAGATCTGGCGGCTTGTCACCTTCGTGTTTGTGCCGACGCTGACCACCAGCCCGCTGATGCTTTTGATCGAGCTGTATTTCTACTGGTGGGTGGGCAATTCGCTGACCCGTGCCTGGGGCGATTTCCGCTTTACCGTCTACTGGCTGGCGGGCATGCTGGGCGCGGTCGTCAGCTGCCTGCTGACCGGCGCGGCCGGAACTTCGGGGCTGTTTTTGAGCCTGTTTTTCGCCTATGCCTGGATGTGGCCGGACCAGCAGGTGCTGCTGTTCTTTTTCATCCCGATCAAGATCAAGTGGCTGGGCTGGGCCGCGGCGGCCATGTGGCTGCTGGAGTTCATCACCAGCCGCATGCCCCTGCGCGTGAGCCTGCTGTTCGGGCTGGCCGGGTTCCTTGTGTTCTTCGGCCCCGAGCTGTTCGGCTGGTGCAAGGAGCGCGTCGTGAGCTATAAACGGCGCAAAGACTGGGAAAACCGCTGGAAGCAGTGACGTTTTCCCGCTGACTGTGTATCCCGGGGCCTGCGCCCCTGTAAACCCAAGGAGGTATTGCTATGAAACTGATCACGGCGATCGTCAACAAAGAAGACTCCAAGGCGGTGTGCAACGAGCTGCTGCGCAACAAGTTCTATGTCACCCGGCTGGCCACGACCGGCGGCTTTCTGATGGCCGGCAACATGACGCTGATGATCGGCACCGAGGACGAGCGTGTGGACGACTGCATCGCCTGCATTGCCAAGTGCTGCAAGCAGCGCACCGAGATCGTGCCCGGCGCGGCTTCCATCGGCCTGGGGCTGGAGAGCGCCATGCCCATCGAAGTCACGGTGGGCGGCGCGACCGTGTTCGTGACCAACGTGGAGCGTTTTGAGAAGCTGTGAGTGAACCGCAGCCCATGCTGGCCCGCCTGGCCGGCAACCATGCTTTGAAACAGGATCTGAGCGCCGCCCTGCGGGCCGGCCGGCTGCCGCACAGCATCTTGCTGGCAGGCGAGCCCGGCTGCGGGGCGGGCTTTGCCGCGCGCTGCCTTGCGGCGGACTATCTCTATCCGCACGGCGGCCCCCACGCCGAAGCCGTGCTGCGCGGCGAGGACAGCGAATGCCTGACCGTGCGCGGCGAGGGCGCTTCGGGCCAGATCAAGGTCGAGCGCATCCGCGAAGCGCGCGAGAAGATCCAGCACAGCGCGCTTTCGGCCGACGCGGCCGGGCGCGTGCTGTTCATCTACGGCGCGCAGGCGCTCAACGGGTCTTCGGCCAACGCGATGCTCAAGATCATGGAGGAGCCGCCCGAAGGCGTGCTGTTTTTGCTGACGGCGTCCAGCACGGCCGCCGTGCTGCCGACCATCCGCAGCCGCTGCGCCGCCTATATGATCGCGCCGGTGGAGACCGGCGAGTGCGCGGCCGCCCTGCGCGCGGCCGTGCCCGCGCTGGACGCGCGCCAGGCCGCCGACCTCGCCTTTTTGTACGAAGGGCGCATCGGCACGGCGCTGGACGCGCTGAACGACCCGGCCGAAAAGGCCGCCCGCGCCGCCGCGCGCGAGCTGTGCCGCCATGTGCAGGCGCGCGACACCTACCGCGCGGCCGCCCTGCTGGCCAAGTACGAGAAAGACCGCGAGGGCGCCAACCGCCTGCTGGCCCAGACGATGCAGGCGGTGAGCGCTTCGCTGCGGCGGCCGGGCTTCGACGGCCTGGAAGCCGATGCCGCGGCCCGGCTGGGCCGCGCCGCCGGGGAAGCCGCGCGGCGCATTGCCGCCAACGGCAATCTGCGCCTGGCGCTGACGCTGCTGGCGGCCGAAGCCACGGCGCAGGACCAAAGCCCCCTGCGCTGAAAAGCGCCCCGGCCTGCCGCAGCGGGCTTTGGAGCCAAGCTGCGCAAAAACACACTGCAAATATAAAAGGAAACATTTTATGAAAGTAATTTCTGTGCGCTTTAAGGAAAGCGGACGTTCATATTATTTTGACCCCGGCAGCCTGACGCCCGCCGCGGGGGATTATGTGATCGTGGAGACGGCCCGCGGCGTGGAGTGCGGCGAGGTCGTGCGCGCCGCGCATGAGCTGCCCAACACCGGCTTTACGCGCGAGGTCAAGCCGGTGCTGCGCCTGGCGGACGGCATGGACATCCGCCGCATGCGGCAGAACCGCGCCGACGAGCGCGCCGCCTTCAAGGTGTGCGAGCAGCGCATCGCCGCCCACAAGCTGCAGATGAAACTGATCGACGCCGAGTATACGCTGGACCGCAGCAAGCTGGTGTTCCACTTCACGGCCGACAACCGCGTTGACTTCCGCGAGCTGGTCAAAGACCTGGCCTCCCACTTTCACACCCGCATCGAGCTGCGCCAGATCGGCGTGCGCGACGAGAGCAAGATGCTGGGCGGCCTGGGCGTGTGCGGCCAGCCGTTCTGCTGCAGCCGGTTTCTCAAGAACTTCCAGCCCGTATCCATCAAGATGGCCAAGGAGCAGGGGCTTTCGCTCAACCCGACCAAGATCAGCGGCGCCTGCGGGCGGCTGATGTGCTGCCTGGCGTATGAGCAGAAGAGCTATGAATACCTCAACAGCATCACCCCGCAGCCCGGCAGCGTTGTGCGCACGCCGGACGGCGAGGGCACCGTTTTGGAGGTCAACGTCGTCTCCGGCATGCTGAAGGTCCGCAGCAACGTTGAAAGCCTGGCCCCCAAGAGCTACCACCGCAGCGAGTGCACCTATCTGCGCGGCGGCCGCAAGGCCCCCGTCAAGCCGCGGCCGGAGGAATGAGCGATGGCCGGGACGCTGTATCTGGTGGCGACGCCCATCGGCAACCTGGACGATATGCCGCCGCGCGTGGCGGCGACGTTCGGCGCGGTGGATTTTGTCGCGGCCGAGGACACCCGCGTGACGCTGCGGCTGCTCAACCATCTGGGCCTGAAAAAGCCGCTGGTCAGTTACTATGAACACGCGCTGCACCACGGCGCGGCCATCCTGGCCCGCATCGAGGCCGGGGAAAACTGCGCGCTGTGCTCCGACGCAGGCATGCCCTGCATCAGCGACCCCGGCGAGCAGATCGTGGCCGAAGCGCACGCGCGCGGCATCCGCGTGGTGCCGGTGCCGGGAGCTTCGGCCTGCGTGACGGCGCTGGCCGTTTCGGGGCAGAAGACCGGGCGCTTTGTGTTCGAGGGCTTCCTGCCCATCCCGAAAAAAGAACGCCGCGCCCGGCTGGATGCGCTGCGCGCCGAGCCGCGGACCATCCTTTTGTATGAAGCGCCGCACAAGCTGCGCGCAACGCTGGACGACCTTGCCGCCGTGTGCGGGCCCGACCGCCCGGTGACGCTGTGCCGCGAGCTGACCAAGCTGCACGAGGAGATCTTTCAGACAACGCTGGGCGAAGCCGCCGCCCGCTATGCGGGCGAGGAGCCGCGCGGCGAGTTTGTGCTGGTGCTGGCCGGCGCGCCGGAAGGCGCCGGCGAAGCCGAAGCGCCGCCGACGCTGGCCGAGGCCGCCGCCGCGGCGCGCCGCCTGATGGAAGGCGGGCTGCCGCCCGCCGCCGCCGCGCGCCAGGCGGCCGCAGGCACCCCTTACAGCAAGGGGGATGTGTACCGGGAGCTGATCCGCGCACAGGCGGAAGACCCCAAAAAGTAAGGCGCGGCGTGCGGCCGCGCCAAAGGAGGCAAAACGATGACGCAGGAAACCTGCCGTATCCTGGTCGTCAGCGATACCCACGGGCGGGTGACGCGGCTGCGCTGGCTGCTGCGCCACGAACAGGCCGACGCGCTGTTTTTTCTGGGCGACGGGCTGTATGATCTGGAACAGGCCATCACGCTGGAGCGCCTGCAGCCCCCCTACCCCATCTACCGCGTGCGCGGCAACTGCGACGTGGGCTACCAGGACCCGCCCGAAGGGCTGGCCCCGTTCGCCGGGGTGCTGTTTTTTTATACCCACGGCCACCTGTACAGCGCCAAGACCGGGCTGGACCGCCTGGCCGAAGCCGGGACCAACCGCGGCGCGGATGTGGTGCTGTACGGCCACACCCACCGCCAGCGCATGCAGCCGGGGCTGGCGGGCCTGCCCGCGCTGTTCAACCCGGGCAGCCTGCGGGACACCGGCAGCTACGGCGTGATCGAGGTGGAGGACGGCCGCTGCAGCTTTGGCTGGAAGCGCGTGCCGCAGGAATGAGCGGGCTGAACACGCTGATCCGCCTGCCCGCGGCGGACAGCACCAACGCCTGGGCCAAAGCGAACCTTGACCGGTTCGGCCCGGTGGGCGCGGTGTACACGACAAACCAGACAGCCGGGCGCGGGCGGCTGGGCCGCGCCTGGGCCAACGCCGCCGGGCAGGCGCTGTATTATACGGCCGTGCTGCGGCTGCCGCTGGCCGACCCCGGCGCGCTGCCGCTGTATGCCAGCCTGGCCGTGGCGGCGGCGCTGCGGCGGCAGTACGGCGCGGACTGCCAGATCAAATGGCCCAACGACCTGCTGCTGCACGGCAAAAAGATCGTGGGCATTTTGTGCGAGAGCTGCCGGAGCCCCGAGCCGGGCGGCCCGCGGGCGATTTTGTGCGGCATTGGCGTCAACCTGGCCCAACCGGCGGAATACTTTGCGCAAAACGGCCTGCCCCACGCGACCAGCCTGGCGCTGGAGGGGGCCGCCGTGCACCCGGAAGCCGACGCCGATGCGCTGGCCGCGGCGCTGACCGATTTTGCGTTCGACCGCGACATCTATGCGTTTGAGCGCGAGGGCTTTGCCGCCTGCCGCGGCGCGTACAAAGCCGCCTGTGTCAACCTGGGCCGCCATGTCCTGTACGACGGCGGCGCGGGCACGGCCGTGGACGTGGACGAGGCAGGCCGCCTTGTTGTGCAGGAGGACGGCGGCGGCGCGCGCCGCGTGTTCACCGGCGAGGTGAGCGTGCGGGGCATTTACGGGGCGGTTTGATTTTTTAGAGTTAAGAGTGAAGAGTTTAGAGTTTAGATGTGGTGGAGCGCCGCCGGGGGCGGCGCAAAAAAGAACCGCTTACCCCTTCGGTGGATTTAACAGAAAATTCACACGCATATAATAGATTTTTCGCAAGTATTGGGTATCCTGTAATCACAGGGCACGGAGCCGAAACCGCTGCCCTGGAACATGATTCCTCCTCACACCAAAACGATACCCCAACCGCCCTCACCTGCCCCCGCAAGCAGGTGGGGGCACCTTTTTTATCCTTTCTTTTTTCGCCCTTTTTCGGCAAAAAACTTGACGCGGCGGCCGCGAACCGATACAATAAAGAGTAGAGTATTTTGCAAAAAACAGCGGTTCTTTTCTTTATGCCGTCCGCCGTATCCGCGCGGCGGCGGGGCGGGCTGCGCAACGACAGGCGGGAGGCGTCGCGATGAATTATTCCTGGCAAAGGCAGCTGATCCTGGAGACGGTAAAGGAGAGCTGCGCGCATCTGACCGCGGCGCAGGTGTATGAGCGGGCTGTCAAGCAGTGCCCGCGCCTGAGCCTGGGCACCGTCTACCGCAACCTGAACCAGCTGTCCGAGCTGGGCATGCTGCGGCGTGTCGGCGTGCCCGGCGAAGCCGACCGCTTTGACGCCGAGCTGCCCGTGCACCAGCACCTGTACTGCCGCCGCTGCAAGCAGGTATTCAACCTGAACGTGCCCGGCGCGCCGATCGAGGAGATGATCGCCCGCTGCGAGGGCATCCGCGCCGAGACATACAATTTTATCGTGACCGGGCTGTGCCCCGCCTGCCGCGCCGCCGAAGCCGGGCAGGCCGGATAGGACCAGGAATGAACCCATTGGCATCCCGCAGCTGCCGCTGCGGGGTGTTTTTCTGTGCCGCGCGTTTTTTCTGCCGGTTTCGGCGCAGTTTTTACCGTATCTTTGCCGCGGACATGCTATAATGCTATAGTATGGAGCAACAGGCCCTGTGGGGAGGGATACAACCGCCATGCTGATGGAACGGCCAAAAAAAGTTCTGCGCAGCAGCGCCATAACGGTGCTGCTGCTGGCAGGCGCGCTGCTGTCCAGCATGCTGATCCAGGAGATCCTGGCCGCCGACGCGGCCGTGCCCTCGCTGTTTATCCTGGCCGTGTTCCTGGTGGCGCTGTTCACGGACGGCTACATCTACGGCATCATCGCCTCGCTGGTCAGCGTCTGGGCGGTCAACTATGCGTTCACGGCGCCCTACTTCATGCTGTCGCTGACCATCCCGGAGAACCTGTTCTCCGCCTTTGTCATGCTGGCGGTGACGATCAGCACCAGCACCCTGACCGTGCAGCGCCGCCGCCAGCAGCAGGTGCGCAGCGAGATCGCGCAGGAGACGATGCGCGCCAACCTGCTGCGGGCCATCTCGCACGATCTGCGCACGCCGCTGACCACGATCTACGGGTCCTGCTCGGCCATTATAGAAAACTACGACAAGCTGCCCAAGGCCCAGCAGATCAAGCTGCTGGGCGAAGTGCGCGAGGAAGCCGAGTGGCTGATCCGCATGGTGGAGAACCTGCTTTCGGTCACGCGCATCGACGGCGGCCGCGTGCACATCGTCAAGACGCCCACCGTGCTGGAGGAGCTGATCGACAGCGTGCTGATCAAGTTCCGCAAGCGCTACCCCGGCCAGAGCGTGAGCGTGGACATCCCCGAAGAGTTCGTGATGGTGCCGATGGACGCGGTGCTGGTCGAACAGGTGCTGGTCAACATCCTGGAAAACGCCGTCCAGCACGCCACCGGCATGCGGCGGCTGTGGCTGCGCGTGTGGTGCGAGGACGGCCGCGCCGTGTTCGAGGTGGCCGACGACGGCTGCGGCATCGCCCGCGACCGCCTGCCCACCCTGTTCAGCGGCCGCATGGACGGCGCCGACGGACACAAGAATATGGGCATCGGGCTTTCGGTCTGTGCGACCATCATCAAAGCGCACGGCGGCGGCATCACCGCCGCCAACCGCCCCGAAGGCGGGGCCGTGTTCCGGTTCTGGCTGGCGCTGGAGGACGCACCCCCGCCCGCGCGCCGCAAAGGAGGCTGAGCGATGAGCAACAACAAATACAAGGTGCTGATTGTGGACGACGAGGCGAACATCTGCAGCTTTATCGCCGCGATCCTGGAAAGCAACGGCTACCAGGTGCTGACCGCCGGGACCTGCCTGCAGGGGCGGCTGGTGTTTTCCACGCACAACCCCGACCTGATCGTGCTGGACCTGGGCCTGCCCGACGAGGACGGCAGCGCGCTGATCCGCACCGTGCGCGAGGCGGGCTGCGCCGCGCCGATCCTGGTGCTTTCGGCCCGCAGCGACGAGAGCGAGAAGATCGCCGCGCTGGACCTGGGCGCGAACGACTACATCACCAAACCCTTTGGCACCGGCGAGCTGCTGGCCCGCGTGCGCGCGGCGCTGCGCACGGTGCGCACCGGCGCGGCAACGCCCGGCGAGGTGTTCCATGTGCGCGGGCTGACCATCAACTATGACGCGCGCACCGTGACGCTGGACGGCGAGGAAGTGCGCCTGACCCAGACCGAGTTCAACATCGTGGCCCTGATGGCCCAGCACGCCGGCAAGGTGATGACCTACAGCGCCCTGATCCAGGGCGTGTGGGGCACATCCGACACCGGCAGCATCAAAAAGCTGCAGGTAAACATGGCCAACATCCGCAAAAAGCTGGGGGCCCGCCCCGGCGAAAACCCCTACATCCTCAACGAGCTGGGCGTCGGCTACCGCATGTACAGCGAATAAAGACGTTCAAGGGCAAGGAGCAAAACCAATGGAGAGCAACAAGATCAAAAAACACCTGACCCCCGCGCGCATCATTGCGCTGGGCTTTGCGGCGGTGATCCTGCTGGGTTCGGCGCTGCTGATCATGCCGTTCAGCGTGCGCCCCGGCGTGGAGCTGGCGTACATCGACTCGCTGTATACCTCCACGAGCGCCGTCTGCGTGACCGGCCTGATCGCGGTGGACGCCGGGGACACCTTCACCCCCATCGGGCAGTTCATCCTGGGCGGGCTGATCCAGGTCGGCGGCCTGGGCGTGACGGCCGTGGGCGCGGGCATCATCCTGCTGATGGGCCGCCGGGTCAACCTGCGCGGGCGCAACCTGGTCAAGGAAGCGATGAACCTGGATTCCGGCCGCGGCATCGTGCAGTTCGTGCGCAGCATCTTTGCCACAACGCTGCTGTTCGAGGGCCTGGGCGCGCTGCTGAGCTACCCGTCCTTCGCCACAACGCGCGGGCCCGTCAAGGCCATCGGCCTGAGCATCTTCCACTCGGTCGCGGCGTTCAACAACTCCGGCTTTGACATCCTGGGCGGCGGCACCAACTTGATCCCCTATCAGGACGACGTGCTGCTGAACCTTGTCACCTGCGGTCTCATCATCTTCGGCGGCATCGGCTTTCTGGTCATCCGCGAGATGTGGAACACCCGCCTGCACTGGAAAAAGTTTTCGATGCACACCAAGGTCGTGCTTTCCACCACGGCGGTTTTGCTGATCGTGGGCACGCTGCTGCTCAAGGCGACCGAGGACATCACCTGGCTGGGCGCGTTCTTCCACAGCGTATCCGCCCGTACCGCCGGGTTTTCGACCTACGCGCTGAAGGACTTTTCCACCTCCGGCCTGCTGGTGCTCATCATGCTGATGTTCATCGGCGCTTCGCCGGGGTCCACGGGCGGCGGTATCAAGACCACAACCTTCTTCTCGCTGATACAGGGCATCAAATCGGCGGCGACCAACCGCAGCGAGAAGGCGTTCCGCTACGCGCTGCCGCGCGACGCGTTCCGCAAGGCGGCGGTCATCACGCTGCTGGCGCTGGGCGTGGTTGTGACCGGCACCTACTTAATGACGGTGTTTGAACCGCACCTGGACCTGCGCGACATTGTGTTTGAGATTGTTTCCGCGTTCGGCACGGTCGGCCTTTCCACCGGCATCACGCCCGACCTGACCGTGGCCAGCAAGCTTTTGAGCATCCTGATTATGTACATCGGCCGCCTGGGGCCGCTGACCATCGCCTCGCTGTGGTATTTCACCTACGGCGAACGCACCCAGTTTGCCGAGGGCAACATCGCCATCGGCTAACCCGCAGGGCACCCGCCCGAAACCATCCCGCAAAATTTGGAGGAGAACAGTATGTTTGGCAAACCGAAAACCGAAAAGCTTTCCTATGGCATCGTGGGTCTGGGCCGTTTCGGCTCGGCGCTGGCGACCGAGCTGGCCGCCTCCGGCGCCGACCTTCTGGTCATTGACCACGACGAAGAGAAGGTCCGTGAGCTGCGCGAGCTGACCGATAACGCGCTGGTCGTGCACAGCCTGGACAAAAAGACGCTGTCCGAGACCGGCATCCAGAACTGCGATGTGGCGGTCGTGTGCATCGGCGAACACATCGAGCCTTCCATTTTGACGACGCTGAACCTTGTGGACCTGGGCGTCAAGAAGGTCATTGCCAAGGCGACCAGCGCCGAGCACGGCGAGATCCTGCGCCGCCTGGGCGCGGAGGTCGTCTACCCCGAGCGCGACATGGCCATCCGTCTGGCCAAGCGGCTGGAGAGTTCCCGCGTGCTGGACTTCATCCAGCTGAGCTCCAAGATCAACATCACCAAGTTTGCGGTGCCGGACAAGATGGTGGGCAAATCGGTGGCCGAGACCAACCTGCGCGCGCAGTTCGGGCTGAACATCATCGCCATTGTCAACGGCCCCGACGTGCTGGAAAGCGTACATCCCGACTATGTGTTCCGCGCGGGCGACTGCATGTTCGTCTCCGGCAGCGAAGCCAGCGTCAACGAGCTGAGCGACTGGATCGGGGACTGAGTAGGGGCGCACATTGTGCGCCGGGGAACCCCGCGGCGGCGCAGGGTTTGCGGGAGGGGCATGCCCCTCCCCTACGAACCGCGGCAAGTGACCGGCCAAACGGGACAGCCGCAACCGCCCGGGCGGCCGTAGGGCGGGATGCCCTCATCCCGCCGCGCCCCGCGGCGGCACGAACGTTTCCATTTTGAAAGCGCCGTGGTGCGGCGGGCGTGAACGCCCGCCCTACAGATTTGGGAAAACGCGGCGGCCGCCCCGGAGAATCCACGCCGCCATAAGGCCCCGGGCGGATATGGAATCTGCCCCTACGGCCGAGGGCTGGGCCGGTGGGCAACCGGGAAACCTCATTCCCCTGCCACGCCGCAAACCTTGTAGGGGCCGATTCTATATCGGCCCGCCCCCCCCCCGGTGGCGCATGGTCACGCGGGCGGATATGGAATCCGCCCCTGCAATTCCGAAAGCGGCGGGCCTTTTGCCTGTGCGGAAAATACCCCTAAATAAAATTCCCCGCGTCCTGACTGGACGCGGGGAATTTTTATGCAAGGGTGCGGGGGAAAGCGGGGGTTACGCGGCCGCGGGGGCCTTGTTCTTGGCCAGCTTGCGCTGGATGAACTTGACGATCTCGACGACCGGGATCACGACGATGGCCAGCGCCAGGGCAACCAGGTACTCGTTGAGGTCGACCGGGGTGAAGCCGAACGCATCGGCGATGGGCTTGACTTCCAGCACGACGGTGGTCAGCACCAGGCTGCCCAGCATGGCGCCCCACAGCACCTTGTTGTGGGTGTGCAGCGTGAAGATGCTGCCGCGCTGGCTGCGCATGTTGAAGCTGTGGAAAATTTCGCACATGCTCATGGTCAGGAAGGCCATGGTCATGCCGTCGTTGGAAACGCCGTGCGGCATCTCGAAGTAGCCGACTTCCATGCAGTGGCCGATGATATAGCTGGCGATGGTCAGCACCGTGACCAGGACGCCCTGGTAGACGACGTCGACGCCCAGGCCGCCCGCAAAGATGCCGTCGCTGGATTTGCGCGGCGGACGGTGCATGATGTCCTTCTCCGCCTTTTCAACGCCCAGCGCCAGCGCCGGGAAGCAGTCGGTGATGAGGTTGATGAACAGCAGGTGGACGGGGTTGAGCAGCGTGAAGCCCAGCAGCGTCGCAAAGAAGACGCCGAGCACCTCGCTCATGTTGGAGGCCAGCAGGAACTGGATGGCCTTGCGGATGTTGTCGTAGATGCGGCGGCCTTCGGACACGGCGTTGACGATGGTGGCGAAGTTGTCGTCCGCCAGGACCATGTCGGCCACGTTCTTGGTGACGTCGGTGCCGGTGATGCCCATGCCGACGCCGATGTCGGCGCTCTTGATGGACGGCGCGTCGTTGACGCCGTCGCCGGTCATGGCGGTGATGCAGCCCTTCTTCTTCCAGGCGGTGACGATGCGCACCTTGTGCTCGGGCTGGACGCGGGCGTAGACGCCGTATTTGGTGATGGCCTCGGCCAGTTCGTCGTCGCTGAGGTCATCCAGCTCGGAGCCGGTGATGGCCTCGCTCGGGTCGTGGATGATGCCCAGCTCGCTGGCGATGGCCACGGCGGTGTCCTTGTGGTCGCCGGTGATCATGACCGGGCGGATGCCGGCGTCGCGGCATTCGAGGATGGCGGGCTTGACCTCCGGGCGGACCGGATCGATCATGCCGGTCAGACCGATGAAGCAGAGGTCTTTTTCCAGGAATTCGGGGGTGTTGTCCTCCGGCTTATGGTCCCAGGTGCGCATCGAGGCGGCCAGCACGCGCAGGGCCTTGTCGGCCATGGCCTTGTTGGCGGCCAGGATCTCGGCGCGCTTGGCGTCGGTCATCGGCACGGCCTTTTCGCCGTCCCAATACTGGGTGCAGCGCTTGAGGACCTCGTCCGGCGCGCCCTTGGTGTACTGCACGAAGGCGCCGCCGGCGGCGTGGATGGTGGACATCATCTTGCGGCTGGAGTCAAACGGCGCTTCGTCCACACGCGGGGCGGCGGCCTCGAGGTCGGGCTTTTTCAGCTCGACGCTGGCGGCGTAGTTGACCAGCGCGGCCTCGGTCGGTTCGCCGGTCGCGCCGCCCTCGGCGTATTCGGCGTCGGAGCACAGCGCCATGGCGGTGGCCAGCAGCTTTTCTTCGCCCACATGCTCGACGACGGTCATCTTGTTCTGGGTCAGCGTACCGGTCTTGTCCGAGCAGATGACCTGCGCGCAGCCCAGCGTTTCAACCGCGGTCAGGCGGCGGATGACGGCGTTGCGCTTGGACATGTTGGTAACGCCGATGGACAGAACGACCGTGACGACGGTGGCGAGGCCCTCCGGGATGGCAGCCACGGCCAGCGAAACGGCGACCATGAAGGTGTCGAGGATGGTGGAGGCGCTGAACTCACCGGCGGTGATCAGGTTGAAGATGAAGATGAAAATGCAGATGCCGATGACCAGCTTGGTCAGCGTTTTGCCCAGGTCGGTCAGCTTGCGCTGCAGCGGGGTCTGCTCCTGCTCGGTGGCGGCCAGAACGCCCGCGATCTTGCCCATCTCGGTGTCCATGCCGGTGCCGGTCACGACCATGCGGCCGCGGCCGTACACGACGGTGGAGCCCATATAGCACATGTTCTTGCGGTCGCCCAGCGGCACATCCTTGCCGTCGGGGCCCAGCTGCAGCGCTTCGATCGCCTTGTTGACAGGCACGCTCTCGCCGGTCAGCGCCGCTTCCTCGATCTTGAGGCTGGCGTTCTCGATGATGCGGCCGTCGGCGGGCACGGCGTCGCCCGCTTCCAGCAGGACGATGTCGCCGGGCACGATCTCGGTGGAGTGCAGCGTCTCGGTCTTGCCGTCGCGCAAAACCTTGCTGGTGGCGGCGGTCATGGTCTGCAGCGCTTCGATGGCGGCTTCGGCCTTGCTCTCCTGGAAGACGCCGAGGATGGCGTTGAGCAGTACGACGATGAGGATGATGACGACCTCGGTCATGCTCTCGCCGCTGATGACGCTGGTCACGGCCGAAACGGCGGCCGCGCACAGCAGCAGGATCAGCATCGGGTCCTTGAGCTGGTCCAGGAAACGCTCGAGCAGGGTGGCCTTTTCAGCCTCCTTGAGTTTGTTGGGGCCGTACTGCGAAAGGCGCTTGGCCGCCTCCTGCGCGCTCAGACCTTCGGGGGTCGAGTTTTGCTGCTGCAGTACCTCCTCCGCGGACAGTTCATAGCTTTTCAATGCGGTTCTCCTTTCCTTCTTCCCGGTCCTGCCGCTGGGCAGGGTGGGGCCGGGCCGACGGTATTTGGTTGTTTTATTTATTAAAAAAGACCCACACGTCAGGCAAATTGTTACCGGAACGTGTGAGTCTCATTCCTTACGGCAGAACTGCCAGGGCGGCGCCGGGCCTTGCGGCCGGGATGACGACGCCGCCCGACCCCGGCCGGGCCGGGGCGGAACTACTCCCTCATGCTTTGTAAAATGAGCGGATATAAAGCCGGCTTTACAGCCAGCCGAGACCTTCGAGCAGGATCTTGAGGCCCATCAGGACCAGCACCGCGCCGCCGGCGCGCTCCGCCATGGCTTTGTAGCGCATGCCGAACACATTGCCGGTCTTGACGCCCGCCGCCGACAGGCAGCAGGTGATGACGCCGATCAGGGCCACCGCGGGCAGGATCTGCACCTGCATGGCGGCAAAGCTGACGCCCGCGGCCAGCGCGTCGATGGAAGTGGCGACCGCCAGCGGCAGCATCGCGCGCGGGGAGAAATCCGGGTCGGGGGTTTCCTCCTCGCCGCCGAAGCTCTCGCGCAGCATGTTGACGCCGATGAACGCGAGCAGGATAAACGCCACCCAATGGCTGAAGCGGCCGATAAGCCCGGCAAACCCCGCGCCCAGCAGGTAGCCGCACAGCGGCATCAGCGCCTGGAACACGCCGAACCACACGCCGCAGACCAGCGCGTGGCGCGGGCGCATCGACTGGACCGACAGGCCCTTGCACACAGACACCGCGAAGGCGTCCATCGAAAGGCCGAGCGCGATCAGGAAAAGGTCAAAAATACTCACTGTTGTCTCCCCCGTTTTCAAGTAGCTCCGGCACGCCGCGCACGGGGGGGAAGGCGGTATGCAAAAAGCGAGACCCACCCACACCCTGCGCTGCGCAGGACCGGATAAGTCTCGCTGTTTCATCTAAAGCCAGGGGTTTTTCCCCAGTATGTTGGCCTTATCACGCAGGCGTGGGCCGCCTGCGCCAGCTACTCCCTTATATATGGGAAGTGTAGCATATTTTTCACCGGTTAGTCAACGCTAATCTTCCGGTTTTGCAGCCGCTGCGCCGCATACGGTCAGGCGGTTGCCGGACGGAAATTGAGCGTTGGCAGTTCAGAGTTTAGAGTGAAGAGTTCAGAGTTTAGATAGGGTGGATTGCCGCCCTGCGGGCGGCTCAAAATGTTGGAAAAGCTCACCCGCCGGAGGGCGGCGCAGGGTTTGCGGGAGGGCCATGGTCCTCCCCTGCGAACCATGGTAAACGTTGCGGCCAAAAGGGTTGCCGTCACCCCCGGGCGGCCGTAGGGCGGGATGCCCTCATCCCGCCGGGCCCTGCGGCGGCACGAACGTTTCCATTTTGAAATTGCCGTGGTGCGGCGGGCGTGAACGCCCGCCCTACAAATTTGGGAAAACGCGGCGACCGCCCCGGAGAATCCACGCCGCCGCAAGGTCCCCCGGGCGGATATGGAATCCGCCCCTACGGCCGAGGGCCGGGCCGGTGGACAACCGGGAAACCACATTCCCCCGCCACGCCGCAAACCTTGTAGGGGCCGATGCTCGCATCGGCCCAGGCAACCCCGCGGCGCCGCAAACACCCTGCGAACCATGGCAAACGTTGCAGCCAAAAGGGTTGGCCGTCACCACCCGGGCGGCCGTAGGGCGGGATGCCCTCATCCCGCCGGGCCCTGCGGCGGCGCGAACGTTTCCATTTTGAAATCGCCGTGGTGCGGCGGCGCAGGGTCACGCGGGCGGATATGGAATCCGCCCCTACGGCCGAGGGCCGGGCCGGTGGGCAACCGGGAAACCACATTCCCCCGCCACGCCGCACACCTTGTAGGGGCCGATTCCATATCGGCCCGGCCTGCGGCGCCGCAAACACCCGCGGGAGGGCCATGGCCCTCCCCTACAGACCACGGCATACGCCCGGGCGGAACACCGCGGCCTGTGTCCAACATCGCGGTATCAAAAAGGTAAGTACTTGTCTTTTTTACCCATTCGGGTACAATTAGGGTGTACCTGATAAATCAAAAGTGCTGGAAAATTCGCTAAAAAGCAGCGGATGCAAGGCGCGAAACCGCAGGAATACTTGGTGTATTCCAAGGTTTCGTAACGCAGCAGGCGCTGCTTTTTAGTAGAATTGAACAGCGCTGGGGATTTTTCAGATACGCCCTAAGAATATCACCAAATTTCGGTTGATGCAAGGGCGCGGATGCGATACAATAGAGGTACCCGAAACAAACGCCTTTTTACCGATACAAGAGGACAACACCATGCAGCTGGAAGATCTGTTTCATTTTCTGCAGGCGGGCGTCACGCCGTTCCATGCGGCGGCTGAAGCCGCCCGCCTGCTGGACGCCGCGGGCTACACCCGCCTGGAGGAATCCGCGTACTGGAACCTGGAGGCCGGGCGCGGCTATTATGTCACGCGCAACAACAGCGCCGTCATCGCCTGGCGCATCCCGGCGCACGCCATCGGCGGCTGGCGCATCACGGCCAGCCACAGCGATTCACCCGCCTGGCGCATCAAGAACACATCCGTGGCCGCCGCCGGGTGCACCAAGCTCAATGTGGAAGGCTACGGCGGCATGAACATGGCCACCTGGCTGGACCGGCCGCTTTCGGTGGCCGGGCGGGTGCTGGTGCGCGGGGCGGACGGCACGCTGGCGGCGCGGCTGGTCGACCTGGACCGCGACCTGGCCGTGATCCCCTCGCTGGCGCCGCACATGGACCGCGGCGTCAACGACGGCCACCGCTATAACCCCCAGGTGGACATGCAGCCGCTGTACGGCCCCGAGGGCTGCCGCCCGCTGCCCGCCCTGCTGGCCGAAGCGCTGGGCGTGGCCGAGGCCGACATGGTCGACTGGGACCTGACGCTGTATGTGCGGCAGGCTCCGGCCGTGATCGGCCCCGCGGGCGAATATTTCATGGCCCCGCGCATCGACGACCTGGAGTGCGCGGCCACAACGCTGTATGCCTTCCTGGCGGCCGCGCCCCAGGCTGACACCGCCTGCGCGCCGGTTTGGGCGATGCTGGACAACGAGGAGGTCGGCAGCGGCACGCGCCAGGGCGCGCACAGCCTGTTTTTGCGCGATGTGCTCGGGCGCATCTATGACGCGGTGCCCCACAGCGCCCAGGGCATGCAGCGCGCGCTGGCCAACAGCTTTGTGCTGAGCGCCGACAACGCCCACGCTATGCACCCCAATTTTGCCGACAAGGCCGACGCCGCCAACCCCGTGCGCATGGGCGGCGGCATTGTGCTGAAGGTCAACGCGAGCCAGAAGTACACGACGAGCGGGCTTTCCGGCGCGGTGCTGCGCGAGGTCTGCCGCCTGGCCGGTGTGCCGGTGCAGCTGTTTGCCAACCGCGCCGACCTGCCCGGCGGCAGCACGCTGGGCAACCTGCAGAGCCAGAGCCTGCCGGTGCCGATGGCGGACATCGGCCTGGCGCAGCTGGCGATGCACAGCGCCGTGGAAACGGCCAGCACGGCCGACGCCGCGGCGATGGTCAAGGCCGTGGAGATGTTCTACCGCGTGCACCTGCGCTGCCTGGGCGACGGGCAGTATACGCTGGAGCCCGCGCCATGACGGTCGGCCGCTATGCCCCCAGCCCCAGCGGGCGCATGCACCTGGGCAACCTGTGCTGCTGTTTGCTGGCCTGGCTTTCGGCCAAAAGCAAGGGCGGGCGGGTGCTGCTGCGCATAGAGGACCTGGACGCCGCGCGCTGCCCGCGCCGGTTTGCCGGCCTGCTGGAACAGGACCTGGCCTGGCTGGGGCTTTCCGCCGACGAAGGTGGCAGCCGGGGCGGTGCGCACGCGCCCTATTACCAGAGCGAGCGCAGCGAAATATACCGGCATTTTTACGATATCCTGGCCGCCAAAGGGCTGCTGTACCCCTGCTTTTGCAGCCGCAGCCAGCTGCACGCGGCCAGCGCACCGCACCGCAGCGACGGGCAGGTCGTCTACCCGGGCACCTGCCGGGGGCTGACGGCGGCACAAATCGCCGAAAAGAGCCGGCAGCGCGCGCCTGCCTGGCGCGTGCGCGTGCCGGATGAGGACATCGCCTTTACCGACGGCCACCTGGGCTTTGCCCGGGAAAACCTGGCCCGCGACTGCGGCGACTTCTATGTGCGGCGGGCGGACGGGGTGTTTGCCTACCAGCTGGCCGTTGTGGTGGACGACGCGCTGATGGGCGTGACCGAGGTCGTGCGCGGGGCGGACCTGCTTTCCAGCACGCCGCGCCAGCTGTGGCTGTACCGCACGCTGGGGCTGCCCGCGCCGCAGTTTTACCACCTGCCGCTGCTGCTGGCCCCGGACGGGCGGCGGCTGTCCAAGCGGGACGGCGATGTGAGCCTTGAGCGCCTGCAGGCGCGCTACACGCCGCAGGAGGTCGTCGGCCGCCTGGCCTTTGTCTGCGGGTTGCAGAACACCCCCACCCCCCGCGCGCCGGAGGACCTGATCGACGGTTTTTGCTGGGACAAGGTCCCCCAAACGGACATCTGCCTGCCGGAAGGGCTTTTTTGATTAAGAGTTCAGAGTTTAGAGTTGAGAGTTCAGATATGGAACGCGGCCTGGCGGCCGCGATCAAAATACGGCCATAAAGTTTCTCTCTTTTTTTGAGCCGCCCGCAGGGCGGCGCTCCACCAAATCTAAACTCTAAACTCTTCACTCTGAACTCTCAAACTCCAAACTCTTCACTCTAAACTCTTAGATAGAAACTCTAATTTTTAGGCTTTGAACTCCAAACTCTCCCCCTCCCCAAAACTCTGATCCAACAGGAAAGCGAGGTTATCCATACATGCAGCGTTTTGATGTGACCGGCATGAGCTGCGCGGCTTGCAGCGCCCATGTCGAGAAGGCTGTCGCGGCGGTGCCGGGCGTGCGCAGCGTCTCGGTCAGCCTGCTGACCAACAGCATGCAGGTCGAGTATGACGGCGCAGAGCAGCCCGCCGCCGTCATTGCCGCCGTAGAGGCCGCCGGGTACGGCGCGGCCGTGGCCGCGGCCGATGAGGAGCTTTCGCTGGAAGATACCGAAACGCCCCGGCTCAAGCGCCGCCTGCTGACAAGTTTGTGTTTTCTGGTCCCGCTGATGTATGTGACGATGGGCCACATGATCGGGCTGCCGCTGCCGCCGTTTCTCGACGGCGGCGGGTGGGAAGCGTTCGGCTTCGCGCTCGTGCAGCTGGCGCTGACGCTGCCGGTGTGCTGGATCAACCGCGCGTTCTTTATTTCAGGCTGGAAAGGCGTGCGCACGCTGGCCCCCGGCATGGATACGCTGGTGGCCATGGGCGCGGGCGCTTCGCTGCTGTACGGCCTATATGCGATTTTGATGATCGTGCTGGGCATCGCGGGCGGCGACGAAGCGCAGGTCATGCAGTTCCGCCACGACCTTTATTTTGAATCGGCCGCCATGATCCTGACGCTGATCACGGTGGGCAAAACGCTGGAGGCATACTCCAAGGGCAAGACGACCAACGCGCTCAAGAGCCTGATGGACCTGGCCCCGCAGACCGCCTGCCTTGTGCGCGACGGCCAGCAGGTGACGGTGCCCATTGCCGAAGTACAGACCGGCGACATCTTCCTGGTGCGCCCGGGCGAGAGCATCCCGGTCGACGGCGTTGTGCTGGAAGGCGAATCCAGCGTGAACGAGGCCGCCCTGACCGGCGAGAGCATGCCGGTGGACAAGGCCGCGGGCGACACGGTCAGCGCCGCCACCATCAACCAGAACGGCGCGCTGACCTGCCGCGCCACCCGCGTGGGCCAGGACACGACGCTGTCCCAGGTTATCCGCCTGGTGCAGGACGCCGCCGCCACCAAAGCCCCGCTGGCCCGCACGGCCGACAGGGTCGCAGGCATCTTTGTGCCGACCGTCATCGGCATTGCGGCCGTCACGCTGGTGATCTGGCTGCTGCTGGGCTTCCCGTTCACATTTGCGCTCGCGCGCGGCATCAGCGTGCTGGTCATCAGCTGCCCGTGCGCGCTTGGCCTGGCGACGCCGGTGGCGATCATGGTCGGCTCCGGCGTGGGCGCCAAGCAGGGCATCCTGTTCAAGACCGCTGCCAGCCTGGAAACGACCGGCTACACCGGCACCGTCGTGCTGGACAAGACCGGCACCGTGACGACCGGCGAACCGACCGTTGTGGCGATCGTCGGCACGCGCAAGGTGCCGGACAAGTTCCTGCTGAGCATGGCCGCCGGGCTGGAAAGCCAGAGCGAGCACCCGCTGGCCAAGGCGATCCTGGCGCGCGCCGAGGCCGACGGCATCCGCCTGACCCCCGCCAAAAACATCCGGGCCCTGCCGGGCCGGGGGCTGGCGGGCACCATTGCGGGCAAGACGCTGGCGGGCGGCAACGCCGACTTTATCCAGACGCAATGCACACTGCCGCCCGACCTGCAGCAGGCGGGCGCGGAGCTGTCCGCCCGGGGCGTGACGCCGCTGTATTTCTCGCTGGACGGCCACGCGGCCGGGGTGATCGGCGTTTCGGACGCTGTCAAGCCGACCAGCAAGCAGGCCATTGCGCAGATGCAGAACCTGGGCATGAAAGTCGTGCTGCTGACCGGCGACAATGAAAAGACCGCCGTACACATCGCCTCGACGGTCGGCCTGCCGCCCGAAAACGTCGTGGCCGGTGTGCTGCCCGCGGGCAAGGAGGCCGAGGTCCGCCGCCTGCAGGGCGAAGGCCGCGTGGCGATGGTGGGCGACGGCATCAACGACGCGCCCGCGCTGACCCGCGCCGACACCGGTATTGCCATCGGCGCCGGGGCGGACGTGGCGCTGGACGCCGCCGACGTCGTGCTGGTGCGCAGCGACCTGGCCGATGTACCCGCCGCGGTGCGCCTGTCCCGCCGGGTCGTGACCAACATCCACGAAAACCTGTTCTGGGCGTTTTTCTACAACGCCATCTGCATCCCGCTGGCCGCGGGCGTGCTGTACCCGCTGGGCATCCTGCTCAACCCGATGATCGCCTCGGCGGCGATGAGTTTGTCCAGCGTCTGCGTTGTGGGCAACGCCTTGCGCCTGAACGCCTTTGACCCGCACAACGCCAGCCACGACGCGCCCAGCCGCCGCAAGGCCCCGGCCCCCGCGCCGAAGCCCGAACCCGCCGCCTGCCCGCTGGAAGGGCCCTGCCCCGCCGCCGGGCAGCCAGGCCCGGCCCCGGCCGAAAACACCGATACCAAAGGAGGAAACGAAACCATGACCAAAACCATCCACATTGAAGGCATGATGTGCGCCCACTGCGAAGCCACCGTTAAGAAGGCGCTGGAAGCGCTGGACGGCGTTGCAAGCGCCGCCGTCAGCCACGAGGCGGGCACCGCCGTCGTCACGCTGAGCGCCCCCGTGGACGATGCCGCGCTGACCGAAGCCGTGCAGGCCAAGGACTACACCGTGACCGGCATCGACGCATGAGCGCCGCGCCCGAGCGCCGCCACTGGCGCTTTACCGGCCAGGTGCAGGGGGTGGGGTTCCGCTACCGCGCGCAGTATGCGGCGCAGCGCCTGGGCCTGACCGGCTGGGTGGAAAACAACTGGGACGGCAGCGTGGAGATGGAAGCCCAGGGCCCGCCCGAACAGCTGGACCGCCTGGTGCCCACCCTGACCGCCACAAGCCAGTGGATTGCCATTGAATCCATGACCTGCCGCACCGTGCCCGCCGCCGAAAACGAACGCGGCTTCCGGGTGCGGGGGTATTGAAGCGTTCTGTATACAACGAACAGCCGCCCGGGACGTTGGTCCCGGGCGGCTGCTTTCTGTCTATGGAACACGGCGGCGAGCGGATTTGTGACAGGTCGCCTGCCAGACAACCTTTTTCCCCGTACCAGGCACGGCCCGGACCAAACAAATGGTCCGGGCCGTGGTTTATGTGGTATGCAGTTTGGCCCGCGGGCGTTTGCGGCGGGGCGGGGTTGCGGGACGATGCCGAGCATCGTCCCCTACAGAGGTTGCAAATTGCGTGGGGTCGTGGTTTCCCGGTTGGCCGGTCATCCCCGGAAGGTTTGCAGGGGCGGGGCATGCCCCGCCCGAGGGGCCATGCGGCGGCGCGGGGTTCCCGGGCCGATATGGAATCGGCCCCTACAGAGGTTTGTGTTTACGCGGGGTCGTGGCTTCCCGGTTTGCCGCGCGCCATGCCCGGTTTGTAGGGGCGGATTCCATATCCGCCCGCGGGCGTTTGCGGCGGGGCGGGCCGGTATTCCGGCCCGAGAGCGGCGGCTCAATAAAACCCGTAGCTGGGCAGAATTTTCAGGCTTTGGGCCCAGAGGTCGGGCACGGGCAGGCCGGACAGGACTGGGTAGAACCAGACAAACAGCACGAGCGAGGCGGCCAGCAGCCCCGCGGCGATGCGTTTGGCGCGGCGTTCGTCCCGCCAGCGGGCCAGCACGAGGGCGACGGCGGCCAGGCAGAACATCGAACTGGGGAAATAGTGGTACAAAAACGTGCACCGCGCGACCAGCATCCAGGGGATAAGCTGCGTGCCGTAAAGGATCAGCACGCCCGCCCCGGCGCGGCTGCCGCGGGCGGACACCTGCCGCCACAGGATGAGCAGCACGGCCGCCAGCCCGGCCAGCCACAGCACCGGCCCGCCCAGGCCCGCAATGCTGCCCTTGAGCCCGGCGGGCAGGTTCACGTTCTGATAGTACCACACCGGGCGCAGGTCCAAAAGCCAGGTGAACCAGCGGCTTTCAAACGGGTGGGTGGCCTCCAAAGTGGAGTGGTACCAGTACATATACTGCTGGCAGTCCCACCAGTCGCGCAGGCCGAAGTCCGGGTCCCGCCAGAGGTAGGGCAGGTAGGCAGCCAGATAGAGAATAAACGGCAGCAGCACATAGAACAGCACGCCGCCCACCCCGGCCAGGCGGAACTCCGCCCAGAAATGCGGCGGGCGCTGCCGCCAGCGCGCGTACAGAACGCCGAGATAGAGCACGGCCAGCCCGGCCCCGGCATAGATGCCGGTCCACTTGGCCGCGCAGCCCAGCCCGAACGCCAGCCCGCCCAGGGCCATTGGCAGCAGCGCAGAGCCCACGCCGCCGGTGAGCACTTTCTGGCAGTACCACAGCATGCAGTGCGCGCCCAGCAGGATGAAAAATGTCGCATAGACGTCGATGGTGGCGATGCGGCTCTGCGCAAAGCGCATGAAATCGAGCGCGAGCAGCGCCCCCGCCAGCGCGCCGACCCACGGCTTGCGGGTCAGGCGGCGGGCAAAGCACCACGCCAGCGGCACCAGCAGCACGCCGAACAGCGTGCCCGAGAACCGCCAGCCGAAGCCGGTCATGCCAAACAGCGCAATGCCGGCCATGATAAGGTCCTTGCCCAGCGGCGGGTGGGTGGTCTCGTAGACGGTGCGGCCGTGCAGCAGCTCGTAGCCGGTGCGGCCGTGGTAGATCTCGTCAAAATACATGCTGTTGAGCTGGCTGATCGCATCGGGCACGGCGTCCTGTTCGTCGCACAGCGCGCCGCCGCCCGTGACCGGCACAAGCGCCCCGGCTGCGTCGCGCAGGGCGAGCTCGAACACCTGCGCGTTTTCGACCGTGACGGTCAGCGCTTGGCCCGCGGGCGCGGGGCACGCCGCCCGGCTCCAGCTGAAGCAGGTGCCCTGGTCGAGCTCTTTCTCATACAGCACGTTGCCCGCGGCGTCGGCCACCGTGACCCGGCCGCCCGTGCTGATGCCCGGGTAGAGCCACAGTTCGGCGGCGTCCGCGGCGGGGGTAATGCTCTCGGTGCGGGTGGTCCCGGCCGATTCCATCGGGTGCTGCGGCGCGGTGAGGTCGCCCAGGTAGGCAAAGCTGAGCGCCGCCGTGGCGGCGGTCAGGGCGAGCAGCGCCAGGACCTCCCGCGCGGTCCAGCGCGGCTGCGGGGCCGGGGCGGACAGCTCCGCCCCCGGCAGCCGCAGCGAACGGCCGCGCGCCGCCCCCCGCCCCGGCAGCGGCGAGACCGCGCCGTGGCGGCAGATCGTATACACGGTGAAGGCCAGCAGCACAAAGGCGGCGGTCTCGGCAAAGCCGACCACCCGCGTGAAGGCCATGCTGGTCGCGCTGGACAGCCATTCGTCGTCGGTGCCGACCTGGGTGTAGACGGCGGCCAGGTTCAAAAAGCCGGTCAGCGAAAGGCCGAACGCCGCGCCGTACAGGCGCACATCGCCCCAGCGGGCGGCGGCCAGCAGCGCAAACGCAACGCCGGGCACAAGGTAGCGCTCGTGCATGCAGTGGCCGAGCGTGAACACACCGACAAGATAGAACGCGGCGAGCAGCAGCGGCGAAAACCGCCGCGGCGCGCCGGGTTCGCGCCGGGCGTCGGCCCGCCACGAAAGGACGGCCAGCGCGGCCAGCCCCAGCGTGAGCAGAAGGATGTGCACCGTGCCCAGCGCCCCCCACGGCAGCGCGCCCCCCTGCAGCGGCGCCCAGTTGCCGCCGAGCGCCGCGAACCAGTTGAAGGCGTTGATCGTGGCATACGGATAGCCCGAAGCCGTGGAGAAATACTTGGCGGCCAGCGAGGGCAGCAGGCGGGCGGCGCCGAAAAACGGCAGCCCAAAGCCGAGCGGCACGGCCAGCGCCAGCGCCGCCCCGCCCGCGCAGCGGCCCACGGCGCGCAGCCGCGCGCGCGCGCCGCCGCCCCAGGCATCGGCCACGCCGGCCAGGAAGCAGACGGCCAGCACCGGCCCGGCCAGCAGCGCCTGCGGCTTGATGGCCAGCGCCAGGCCGTACAGCGCCGCGGCGGGCAGCCAGCGGCGTTTTTCCAGCAGCCAGAAGCACAAAAGCAGCGGCAGCATGAACGCGCCGTCGATCTGCTTCCAGATGCCGGTATCGAACAGAAACAGCGGGTTGAACGCCGTGAACAGGGTCAGGCACCAGGCCGCGCGGCCTTCGCCCAGGCGGCGGCGCGCCGCCGCAAAGACCAGCGCGGCGGCGCAGACATCGCAGACAGCGGGCAGCGCCGCCAGCAGCACGCGGCCCAGGGGGCCCGCGCCGTCCCAGCCGAACAAACCGCGCACAAAGGCGGCCAGCGCCAGCACCGGCAGGTAGCCGGGCGGGTAGTCGGCAAAATAGCCCTCGCTGTAAAAGGCGGCGGGGCCTTCGGCCAGCAGCTTTTCACCCCAGGCGACAAAGCAGCTCATATCATAGGGGTAGCCATCGGTCGCGGCGGCCAGCGCCAGCCGCAGCGCCAGCGCCGCGGCCAGGGCGGCCCACAGGCGGCCGGGGACCCGGCGCGGGGTTTGTTCGGCGTTCATGCGCAGTCCTCCTGCAGAAAATCAAAACAGGCAGGGGGCGCTGCCCCTGCCTGTAGGGGGTTATTGCTTGCTGAGCTGCGGGCCCTGGGCCGTGTCGGTCACGGTCCAGCCCAGCGCGGCGATCTGCGCGCGCAGCGCGTCGGCTTTGGCAAAGTCTTTGGCCTTTTTGGCCGCAGCGCGCTGTTCGACCAGTGCCTTGACTTCGTCCGGCGCTTCGGCGGTCTTGCGGTTGTACAAAAGCCCCAGCACGCCGGTCAGCTCGTCGAACATGGCGGCGGCCGCCTGCAGACTGGCCTTGTCCGCCGCGGCGGACAGGGTGTTGATGTCCTTGACGAACTCGAACACGGCGGCGAGCGCGTCGGGCGTGTTGAGGTCGTCCTCCATCGCGGCGATGAACTTTTTCTTCGCGGCGGCGGCTTTTTCGGTCAGCGCCGTGTCTGTGCCGTGGGCGTGGTCGATTGCAAAATCGAGGTTTTCGCGGCAGGTGTACAGGCGCTCCAGGCTCGAGCGGCAGCTCTCGATGAGTTCAACCGTATAGTTCAGCGGCATGCGGTACCCGGCCGTGAGCATGAAGTAGCGGATCGGCTCGTAGCCGTAGCGGTCGGCGATCTCGCGCACGGTAAAGAAATTGCCCGCGCTCTTGGACATTTTTTCGTTGTTGATGTTGAGGAAGCCGTTGTGCATCCAGTAGCGGCTGAAGGTGCAGCCGTTGGCGCACTCGCTCTGGGCGATCTCGTTTTCGTGGTGGGGGAACACAAGGTCCTGCCCGCCGCAGTGCAGGTCGATGGTCTTGCCCAGGTGCTTGCGGGCCATGGCGCTGCATTCAATGTGCCAGCCCGGGCGGCCGTGGCCCCAGGGGCTGTTCCAGAACGGCTCGCCGGGCTTGGCGGCCTTCCAGACTGCGAAATCGGCGGGGTCTTCTTTGAGGTCGTCGTCCATCTGGCTGCGCAGCGCGCGGTTGCCGCTCTCGAGGTCGTCGAGGTTCAGGTGGCTGAGCTTGCCGTACTCGGGGTCGGACTTGACGCGGAAATACACGTCGCCGTTGCGCGCGGCGTAGGCGTGGCCGGTGGCGATGAGGTCCTTGACGATCTTGATGATCTCGCCGATGTGCTCGGTCGCGCGCGGGCGCACGGTCGGGGCTTTGACATTGAGGCCGTCGGAGTCCTTGATATACTCGGCCTCAAAGCGGCGGGCGACCTCCTGCATCGTGACGCCCTCCTCCTGCCCTTTGGCAATGAGCTTGTCGTCGATGTCGGTGATGTTGGAGACGTAATAAACCTTGTTGCCGCGGTATTCAAGGTAACGGCGCAGCGTGTCGAACACGACCATCGGGCGCGCGTTGCCGATGTGGATGTAGTTGTAGACGGTCGGCCCGCAGACATAGATGCGGTATTCGCCGGGGACCTGGGGGACAAATTCCTCTTTCTGGCGGGTGAGGGTGTTAAAGATCTGCATGGTAATCGGCTTCCTTTCGCCACTTATTTCGCGTTCATAAAGCATTCGCGGTTCTGCCACAGGTAGATACCGCCGGACAGCACGGTGACACCGGCCACCAGCCAGCACAGCCCCTGGACGATCATGCCCCAGGCAAGGATGTCTGTGGGGCCCATAAAGAACGGCACAAGGTAGTAAAACAGCACCGTGAGCATCTGCAGCACGGTCTTGACCTTGCCCCAGATGTTGGCGGCGATGACGGTGCCGCGCTCGGCCGCGATCATGCGCACACCGGCGACGGCGAACTCCCGGAACAGTACGAGCGCCAGCACGACCGGGTGACACAGCCCGTCGGCCATCATGTAGATCAGCGCCGCCGTCGTCAGGCATTTGTCGGCCAGGGGGTCCATAAACTTGCCGAAATCGGTGACAAGGTTATATTTGCGGGCAAGATAGCCGTCCAGAAAATCCGTAAAGCTGGCGGCGGCGAAGATCAGCCCCGCCACCAGGTGGAAGGCGGCGTTATACTCGCTTGTGCCGATGCGGGACCCGGCCGCAAAGAACATGAAAAACGGCACGAGCGCCACGCGCAGCAGCGTGAGCTTGTTGGGCAGATTCATTTTACTCCTCCCCTTCCACATAGCCGTACAGGTCGTAGGTGTCGGAATCGGTGATGGTGACGCGGTAGAATTCGCCGGGGACAAGCGGCGTATCGGCCGGGGTCAGCACATTGCCGTCGATCTCGGGGCAGTCGGCGGCTGTGCGCAGCAGGTACATGCCGGTCTCGTCGTCGACGCCGTCGCAGATACATTCGAGCGTGCGGCCGACCTTGGCGGCCATGGCGGCGGCGCTGATATCGGCCTGCAGCTCCATGATATGGTCGGCGCGTTTCTGTTTGGTCTCCTCGTCCAGCTGGCCTTCCATCACGGCGGCGGGGGTGTTTTCCTCCGGCGAATAGGCAAAGCACCCCAAGCGGTCAAAGCGCACGGCGCGCACAAAATCGCACAGCTCGGCGTATTCGGCCTCGGTCTCGCCGGGGAAGCCCGCAATCAGCGTGGTGCGCAGCGTCAAATCGGGGATGGCGGCGCGCAGGCGGCGGATGGCGTCCTCGATATCGGCGCGGGAGCCGCGGCGGCCCATGGCGGCCAGCACGCGGTCGTCACAGTGCTGGATGGGCAGGTCGAGATAAGGCACGACCTTTTCGTTGCGCTGCATGGCGGCGATGAAATCATCGGTGATGCGCTCCGGGTAGGCGTAGAGGATGCGTATCCAGCGGATGCCCTCGACGGCGTTGAGCGCGTCGAGCAGCGCACAGATGGCGCCGGGCTGCCCCCAGTCCTCGCCGTAGGCGGTGGGGTCCTGCGCGACGACGATCAGCTCGCGCACGCCCTCCCCGGCCAGCCAGCGCGCTTCAGCCACGCACTCCTCCAGCGGGCGGGAGCGCAGCGGCCCGCGGATGAGCGGGATGGCGCAGTACCGGCAGCGGTTGGAGCAGCCTTCGGCCACCTTTAAGTACGCGTAGTGCTGCGGGGTGGAGATGACGCGCGGCCCGCCCAGCGGCATCGCGGCCTTGGGGCCGTAGCTTTCGACACGGCCCGCGCCCGCGGCGCAGACGCGCTGCAAAATTTCCGGCAGCGCCGCGTTGGAGCCAATGCCCACGACGGCGTCGACCTCCGGCATTTCGGCGGCGATCTGCTGTTTGTAGCGCTCGGCCAGGCAGCCGGTCACAATGACCTTGAGGTCCGGGTTCTGCTGCTTGTAGCCCGCGGCCAGGAGGATGTTTTCGATGGCTTCCTCCTTGGCGGACTGGATGAAACCGCAGGTGTTGACGATGATGGCGTCGGCCTGCGCCGGGTCTGCGACCGTCGTGTGCCCGGCTTTGAGCAGCGCGTGGGTGAACACATCGGCGTCGACCTGGTTTTTGGGGCAGCCGAGCGAGATGATGGCGATGTTCATGGAGTCACCTTTACCAATAAAGAGTTCAGAGTTTAGAGTTGAGAGTTTAGATATGGTGAAGCGCCGCCTGCGGCGGCGCGAAAATGCGGCTCCCGGGCCGGAAGCGCTGCGGCGCAGCGGGGTCCCCCGGTGCGGGAAGACCGCCCCGGGCGCGGCCGTTCCTCATTCCCCATTCCCCATTTCCAATTCTTCCACCGCTTCCCCCACCGCGGCCTTGATGACGCTGTGGGAGAAGCCGCGGCGGGCCAGGGCGGCCATGACCTGCTGCGTTTTGCCTTCGGCCAGCTTGCGCGCATACTGCCGCGCAATAAGCGCGCGGGCGCTGGCGAGGTCGGGGTCCTCCCCCGCTTCGGCGGCGTCCTCGGGGCGCAGCGCTTCGACGGCCGCCGCGGCGGTTTCGCGGTCGACGCCCTTGGCGGCCAGGTCCTGCAAAATTTCGCGGCGGCTTTTGCGCTTGCGCAGCAGCTCGGCGGCGCGGCGGCGGGCAAAGCCCGCGTCGTCCAGCAGGCCCAGCTCGCCGGTTTTGGCCACGGCGGCCGCGGCGGTGTGGGGGTCGAACTTGCGGCAGAGCTTCTGGTACAGTTCGCCCGCGGCATGGTCGCGCAGCGCCAGCAGGTCCATGGCTTTGTCCAGCGCGCGGCGGGCGTCGCTTTTCTGCCGCAGGTCGTAAATTTCCGTTTCGGTCAGCTCGTCGCCCGCATGCAAGGCGCACGCCGCAAAGGTGTCTTCGTCGAGCGAAAAGGCAAACTCGCCGTCAAAAAACAGCGCGTAACGCCCGCGTTTTGTCTCGGTGATGGCGGTCAGGGTGGGCATCAATCATCCACCATGATGTCCAGGTCCACCTCGCTGCCGGTGGTCGCGGGCGCGGCGGCGTCCGCAGCCGGGGCGGCCGGGGCGGGCGCGGCGACCTTCTCGACCGGCTTGACCGTACCTTTCTTGCCCGCGGCGATCAGGCGGTCGGCGTTGTCGCGCACCTGGGTCTCGATCTCGGCGGCAATGTCCGGGTTGTCGCGCAAAAACTGCTTGGCGTTGTCGCGGCCCTGGCCCAGGCGGGTCTCGCCGTAGTTGAACCAGGCGCCGCTCTTCTGCACGATGCCGAGCTTGACGCCGAGGTCGATGATCTCGCCGACCTTGGAGATGCCTTCGCCGAACATGATGTCGAACTCGGCCTCGCGGAACGGCGGGGCCACCTTGTTCTTGACGATCTTGGCGCGGGTGCGGTTGCCGGTGAAGGAACCGGTGGAGTCCTTGAGGCCCTCGATGCGGCGCACGTCGATGCGCACCGAGGAATAGTATTTCAGCGCGCGGCCGCCGGTGGTCACTTCCGGGCTGCCGTAAACGACGCCGACCTTTTCACGCAGCTGGTTGATAAAGATGCAGACCGTGTTGGTCTTGCCGATGATGCCGGTCAGCTTGCGCAGGGCCTGGCTCATCAGGCGCGCCTGCAGGCCGACATGGGAATCGCCCATCTCGCCCTCGATCTCGGCGCGCGGCACCATGGCGGCGACCGAGTCCACAACAATGGCGTCGATCGCGCCCGAGCGCACGAGCGCTTCGCAGATCTCCATGGCCTGCTCGCCGGTGTCGGGCTGGCTGACCAGCAGGCTGTCGATGTCGACGCCCAGCGCGCGCGCATAGGTGGGGTCCAGCGCGTGCTCGACGTCGATGAAAGCGACTTCGCCGCCCTTCTTCTGCGCTTCGGCCAGCACATGCAGCGCCAGCGTGGTCTTGCCGGAAGATTCAGGTCCGTAAATTTCGATGATACGGCCGCGCGGCAAACCGCCGACGCCCAGCGCCATATCCAGCCCCAGGCTGCCGGTGGAGATGGAATCCACCTGCATGGCGATGTTGGCGCCCAGCTTCATGACGGCGCCCTTGCCGAACTGCTTTTCGATCTGGGCCAGCGCGGTCTCCAGCGCGGCTTTTTTGTCCCCGGCCGGGGCGGTGGCGACGGTGTTTTTGCTCTCTTTTTTCGCTGCCATTTGGGTTCTCCTTTTCAGCCCTGCGCAGGGCGGTCGTTTTCAAAATCAGGGGTTTTCCCTGTGTTGTCTTTCGTTATGTATTATACCCTTTGCGGGCGGCAATTACAACCATTTGTTGTAGATTTGCGCCAGAAAGTCCGCTTATTCGGGCTTTTGCAGCGCGATCACGCGGTCGTTGCCGCCGTAGTCGCGGCGGCAGGCGGCGTTGACCCAGCCGTTTTGCCGCCCGAGCGCGAGCACGGCCTGCCGCTGGGCGCAGCCGATCTCCAAAACAAGCCAGCCGCCCGGGCGCAGCACGCGCTGCCACGGGCCGGTCAGGCAGCGGTAAAACGCAAGGCCGTCCGGCCCGCCGTCCAGCGCGCAGGCCGGTTCGCGGGCGGTCTCGGGCTGCAGGGCGGCCATCTCGGCCGCCGTCAGGTAGGGCGGGTTGGACAGGATGAGGTCGGCGCTGCCCGCGGGCCATGCGCGCCAGGCGGCCAGCACATCCGCTTCGCAGACGTCCACGGCCGCGCCGGGCAGCGCCCCGGCCGCGTTGCGGTACAGGTACCCGAGCGCCGCCGGGCTGTTTTCCACGCAGGTCACGCGCGCGCCGGGGTAAAAGCGCTTGACGCCGAGCCCCAGGCAGCCGGTGCCCGCGCAGAGGTCGAGCACGGCCGGGTCCGGCCGGGCGGCGGCGCGCAGAAGCTCGAGCGCGGTCTCGCAGACGATCTCGCTGTCGGCGCGCGGGCAGAGCACGCCGGGGCCGACGGCGAGGGTAAAGTCGAGGAAATCCCACTGCCCGGCAATGTACTGCAGCGGTTCGCGCGCACAGCGCCGCGCCGTCAGCGCCGCCAGGCGGGCGGCCGCAGCGGCGGGCAGCGGGGCGGCGTCCAGCCGCGGGTCGCGCCCGGCGGCCAGGCGGTAGAGTTCGCGCGCGTCAAAACCGGCGTCGGGCACACCGGCCGCTTCCAGCTGCGCGCGGACCGCGCGCAGCGCGGCGCGCGGGGCCAGCCCGGCCAGCTGCGGCTCAGTCATGGCCCCAGGCCGCCTGCTCCGGCGTTGCGGGCAAAACGGGCGCAACCGCCGCGATGGCGATCTCGATCATATCGTCCTCCGGTTCAAACACGGTTAGGCGCTGCAGCCACAGCCCCGGCTGGGCCACGGCGCGCGCCAGCGGGCTGTGGCTGCGCCCGGCCCACTTGAGCGCTTCGTACGAGATGCCGACCAGCAGCGGCAGCATCGCGAGCTTGTACAAAACGCGCAGGCCGGTGCTGGTCCAGGGCAGCACGGCGTAGAGCACGATGCTGATGAGCAGCACAAGGATCAGAAAACTGGTGCCGCAGCGCGGGTGGAACCGCGTGCAGGTGCGGATGTTTTCCACGGTCAGCGGCAGCCCGGCCTCGTAACAGGCGATGGTCTTGTGCTCCGCGCCGTGGTACTGAAACATGCGGTGGATCTCCCGCGTGCGGGAGACCAGCACCATATAGCACAAAAACAGCGCCAGTTTGATGAGCGCTTCCAAAATCACGCGCGGCCAGCGCCCCAGCGCAATGAACCGGCCCAGCAGGCCGGTGAAAAACGTGGGCAGGAACAGAAACAGGAACACGGCCAGCGCCACGCCCAGCAGCGCCGCGGCCGCCATAAGGAAGCTCTGGAAGCGCGGGCCGGTGTGTTCTTCGACCCAGCGGTCGAACTTGGTCTGTTCGGCCTCCTGTTCCTCCTCGGTCAGGGCGATATCGGCGCTGTGCGAAAGATATTTGTACCCGGTGACAAGGTTCTGCACCATATTGCAGACCCCGCGCAGCAGCGGGACTTTGTTGTACCAGCGGGTATGCACCGGTTCGCTGGTCAGGTCGATGGCGCCGTCCGGGCGGCGCACGGCGCAGGCGATCTTTTCAGGGCCGCGCATCATGATGCCCTCCATCAGCGCCTGCCCGCCGACGCTGGTGCGGAATTTCTCGGTCGGTCGGTTGGTTTGGTTTGACATATAGTTGCCTTTCAAAATATAGAACTGCTTGCAAAAATGAGGAATGAGGAATGAGGAATTATGGCGCGCGCCGCCGCAGGCGGCGCGGCGCAATATATACGCTCTGTCAGATCGGTTCGTGCAGGTGCTCCTGCCCAGGGTGGTAGACAGGCAGCGTGATGGACACGGTGGTGCCCTGGCCCAGCGCGCTGGCGATGTCCACCGTGCCGCCCAGCGACGTGACGATGGCTTCGACAACCGCCAGGCCGATGCCCGACCCGCGCACGGCGTTGTGCGCCTTGAAGAATTTCTGGCGCACCTTGTCCAGGTCTTCGGGCGGGATGCCGCGGCCCTGGTCGCGCACGGCGACCACAACGGCCGCCGGGGTGCGCGACAGCGTCAAAAAGATGGCCCCGCCGGGCGGGGAGTATTTGATGGCGTTGTCCAGCACATTAATGAACACCTGCCGCAGGCGGGCCGGGTCGGCCCAGACCGGGTAGGGTTCGGGCGGTTCTTCGTAGACAAGGCACAGGCCCTCCTGGCGGATGCGCCCCTCCACAAACAGCGCCGCGTCGGTGGCTTCGGCCACAAGGTCCAGCACCTGGCAGTCCAGCCGGATGCCGTTTTGCAGGCGGGAAAAATCGAGCAGCTCCTCCACCATCTCATACAAACGGTCGGTCTCGGCGCCGATGACCTCGAGCCCCTTGCGGTAGTTGGGGTCGCCGGGGTCGTGCAGCGTGCCGATCGTTTCGACCCAGCCCTTGATGCTGGTCAGCGGCGTGCGCAGCTCATGGCTGACCGAGGAGATGAACTCGTTTTTCATGCGCTCGGTCTCGGTCAGGTGCTCGGCCATCTCGTTGATGGTATGGCACAGGCGGCCGATCTCGTCGTTGTAGCGCGCGTCGGGCAGGCGGGTCTGCAAGTCGCCGCCCGCAATGCGGTGGGCGATGGCTTCGACCTGGCCCAGCGGCCGCACAATGGAGCGGATGAAGAACAGCCCGCTCCACACCATCAGGCCGAGCGCCGCCAGCACGACGCCGGCCGAAACGCCGAGCAGGCTCCACCACTGGCGGTCGACCAGCGTCAGGCTGGTGACAAGGCGCATGGCGGTGATGGTCCCGGCCGCATAGGGCACCAGCGCGGTCACGGCCATGACGCGCTCGCCGTCCGGCGTGCGGAAGATCACGCTGCCGATGCCCTCGGCGCTGGTCAGCGCGCGGGAATAATCGGCCCCGGAGGCCAGCAGGTTTTCGTTGCTCATGCCGCTGGCCGTGGCCAGCACCGTGCCGCCGGAGCCGAGCAGCATGAACTCGAACTTGTCTTTTTCGTCAAACTGCTCGACCGCGCGGCGCAGCGCCGCCGCACGGCTGTTGGCGGTGGCGTCGGTATCGCCCGCCGTGCCGGTGGCCTGCAGGCGGCCGATGATGGTGGTAAAGCGGCTGATGAGCGCGCTTTCGGTGCTGCCGTAAAGGTTCTGGTAACAAAACGAGAGGAACAGCGCTTCGGCCAGCACAAGGACCAGCACGCTGATAAGCAGGCTGCCGCGCAGCCAGCGGCGGGTGATGCTCTGCATACGCGGCACAACCTTTCCGGGTGAGATTTTGCCGGGCCGCTCATTTCCCGCGCAGCCCCAAAATTCCTAATTCCTAATTTCTAATTCCTAATTTTTTCACGGGTTCCACCTGTACCCATACCCCCACACGGTCAGGATGTGGGCGGGGCTGCTGGGTTCGTCCTCGATCTTCATGCGCAGGCGGCGGATGTTGACGTCGACGATCTTGACATCGCCGTAATAACCGCCGCCCCACACGCCTTCCAAAATCTTTTCCCGCACGAGCGCGGTACCCGGGTTGCGGAAGAACAGCTCCATGATCTGGAATTCGACCTGGGTGAGGTCGATGGGCTTGCCCGCCTTGTACAGCACGCGGCTCTTTTCGTCCAGCACAAAGCTGCCGCTGACCAGCTGGTCCGGGCCTTCGCCGCGGGTCTCCCCGGCGTTGCGGTGCACGCGGCGGGCCAGCGCCTCGATGCGGGCGATGAGCTCCGAGACCGAGAACGGCTTGGTGATGTAATCGTCCGCGCCGATGGACAGCCCGCGGATCTTGTCGCTTTCCTGGCCTTTGGCCGAAACGATGATGATGCCGATGTCGGCGTCGTCGCGGCGGATGGTCTCGCACAGCGAAAGCCCGTCCATACCGGGCAGCATGATGTCGAGCAGCGCCGCGTCGCAGGGCGGGTTCTGGTGCAAAAGTTCCAGCGCGCGCTCGGCGCTGGGGGCTTCCAGGACCTCCCACCCGGCCATGCGCAGGTTAAGCACCTCCATCTCGCGGATGCTGTTTTCGTCTTCCACGACAAGAACTCTTTTCATTGTCGAACGCTCCTTTCGCCGTCAGCGCAGTACCGTCACGCCGCTCACGATGTCTTCGATGCGCAGGCCGTGCGTCTCATGGATGACGCGCGCCTGCAGCTGGCGGCCGCCGATGTTGGCCACACGGCGGTAGGCGGGCTCGCCGTCCGCCGCGTCGGCTTCCTCCTCTTCCTCGGCCGGGTCGACAAGGCGCAGCTCGCAGTAGGTTTCGGTCCCGGCCAGGTCGCACACGAACCAACCGTCGCCCTCAAAGTTGCCGCGCAGCTGCACGTTGCCGTGCAGCGCGTCGGGCAGGCGCAGGAAAAAGCGGTACTCGCTGTCATAAACGCCAAAAATGTTGTTGCCGCCCGCCGCGGTGGCGTAGTCCCGCCAGAGCAGAAAGCGCAGGCGGTTCTCCATCGAAGCGCCGAGCTCGCCGCCGTCGGTGATCTCGGTCGGGATGTCGATGTCGCCGTCGCCGTCCAGGTCGGTGCTGAGCAGGTGCAGGTCATAGCGCAGCGTGGCGCGGTACAGGTCCGCGACGCCGGGCGGGGTGTAGGTCTTTAAAAAGCCGCTCTCATGGTCGTACAGGATGATGGACGAAACCAGGCTGTTCGCGCCGGTTCCTGTCCAGCCGTCCAGCACGAGCCAGGTCACGCCGCCCGGGCCCTGCCCGGCCTGCAGGCCCGCGCAGCCGCTGTAGGTGCCTTCGCCGACGGCGAGGGTCTGCGCGGCCAGGAAAGTATCGCCGCCGGTATAGGTCAACAGCTGCAGGCTGATGCCCTCGTTCTCGGCCTCGGTGGGCAGGGCGAGGACCAGGTCCTCGGTGCCGTCGCCGCTGCCGGTCATATCGGCCAGGATCATGTTGGTGTACGCCTGCTGGTTGACGACCTGCAGCGTCTCGTCCGCCGTATAGAGATAGACCGCCATATAGCGGTCGCCCTGGGCGCTGTCGTAGCCGACAAGCAGCTGCTGCGAATCGGCGTCGCGCAGGTGGGCGTAGTTGACGCTCTCCACCTCGCCCGAAAGACCTTCGACCTGCCGGGAGACACGCCAGCCGCCCGCGTCCGGTTCCAAGATGGCCAGCCAGACATTGGCGCCGCTGGATTCCGCCGTGTAGAGCACGGCGGCTTCCTCGGCGCCGTCGCCGTCCCAGTCGCCGAACAGAAACGGCGAAAGGAAATCGCCGGTGGCCGGGTAGCGCAGCGTGGCCACGCCGCCCAAATAGCTGTTGAGCGCTTTCTGCACGGCGCTGGCCTCGCCCGAAAGGCGCGGGGCGCGCAGCAGGCTTTCGATATCGGCCCCGGGCAGGCCGCTGCAACCCGCCAGCGCCAGCGCCGCCAGGCAGGGCGCGGCCGCGCGGCAAATTTTTGTGCGCATGGCGCGCCCCCCTCCAGCCGCGGTCCTGCGGCAATGATACACTTTAGTATACCACAAAGCGCGTTTTACCGCAATCCTGCCGCGGCACGGCGCGCGGGGGCAAAATGCGGCCCGGCGGCGCGCGCAATCTTTTTTTGCAAAGCATGCTTGACAAATTATGCAAAGTTTGCTATGCTAAAACTGCAAAGCAAGCTTTGCACATGCCCGGCCGGGCAAAAGGATGTGATCTGCTGTTGAAAACCAGTATCCCCGCGCTGCGCAAGGCGCGCAAGCTCAGCCAGCAGGAGCTGGCCGACGCGGTCGGCGTCACGCGCCAGACCATCACCAGCATCGAGGTGGGCAAGTACACCGCCAGCCTTGAGCTGGCCTACAAGATCGCCCACTATTTCGGGCTTACAATCGAGGAAGTGTTCGACTTCAGCCAAGTGGAGGTGTGACCCATGTTGTTCCGTTCCCTGTTTACCGGCGTCCCCGCCGACCTCAACGCCTACCGCGCCCGCCTGCAGGCCGCCATGCGGCTGTACGCAGCGCTGGCCACGCTGGGCGCGTTCACGCTGCTGTTCGGCGCGCTGGGCGTGCCCGCCCTGCTGCCGGAGGGCGGCAATGTCGAGTATTTCAGCGGCTTTTACTGCGGCATGGGGACCGGCCTGGCGCTCGGGTTCCTGGTGCTGATCCTGCGCACGCGCCGCCTGCTGCGCAATGAAGCCGCCCTGCGCCGCGATTTCACCAAATATACCGACGAGCGCAACCGCGCCATCCGCCACCGCGCCCTGCTGGCCGCCGGGGTCACGCTGTTCTTTTTGCTGTACATTGCCATGCTGGTGGGCAGCCTGTTCGCCCCGGCGCTGTTCGGCTTCTCGCTGGCCGGCGTGCTGGCTTTCACGCTGCTGTTCGGCGTGTTTCAGCTGTATTACAGCCGGAAGCTGTAATTTCAAAGCGGCCGCCCCCCCTCAGCCTCCCTTGTCAAAGGGAGGTGGCACGGCCGCAGGGCCGTGACGGAGGGATTGTCTCACGGCTGACTGTCGTTTCAAGGAAGCGACACGACGGAGGGATTGTCCCACATTTAAATGTCGCTTCCGGGGACAGCAGGCTGCCGGAGGGCAATCCTCCCGATTTCCGCTCTCGCCCCCCTGACGAGGGGCCTATAACGGGACACGCCCGGCGGGCAAAAGCCGCCGGGCGTGTTTGTGTTTATTTACCGGTCAACAGACCCACCGCGCGGGAGGTACCGAGGCGGTCGGCGCCGAGGTCGAGGAATTTTTCCATATCCTCCACCGTCGAAATGCCGCCCGCGGCCTTGATCTTGCAGCGGCCCGCGACATGTTTGGCGAACAGCTCGATATCGTGGAAGGTCGCGCCGGCGGTCGAGAAGCCGGTGCTGGTCTTGATGAAATCGGCGCCCGCTTCGGGCACGATGCTGCACATTTTGATCTTTTCCTCGTCGGTCAGCAGGCAGGTCTCGATGATGACCTTGAGGACTTTGTCGCCGATGCCCTGCTTGACGGCGGCGATGTCTTCGCGCACGGCGTCGTACTCCTTATTTTTCAGGCGGCCGATGTTGATGACCATATCGACCTCCTCCGCGCCGTTTTCAACGGCGGTGCGCGCTTCAAAGCACTTGCTGGCCGTGTCCATCGCGCCGAGCGGGAAGCCGACGACGCAGCACACCGGCACGCGCCCGGCCAGGTATTCGGCCGCCTGGCGCACATAGCAGGTGTTGATGCACACCGACGCCGTGTGCCAGCGCAGCGCTTCGTCGCACAGCGCCTGCACCTGCGGCCAGGTGGCTTCCGGCTTGAGCAGCGTGTGGTCGACTTTGGCGAGGATTTCTTCCTTGCTGTAATGGCTCATTGGAACTGTTCCCCCTTTGCACAGCGTTTGCACAGCCGGGCCTGGTGCATGCCGACGCCCGAGAAGATGACGGCCAGCACGCCGCAGGTGACGGCGATGATGCCGAGGACCAGACCGGTAACGCCCAGCCCGCCGCCGCGGACCCTGTTTTTCATAGAGGATGCCTCCTTTTTTTGTTTAAGAGTTTAGAGTTAAGAGTTTAGAGTTGAGATAAGGTGGACCGCCGCCCTGCGGGCGGCTCAAAAAAGCAAGAGAAACCTTGCGGCCGTATTTTGATCGCGGCCAAAGGCCGCGTTCCACATCTTAACTCTGAACTCTAAACTCTAAACTCTGTATATCGTTTTCGCTTATTTTTTGGCGAAGATCAGCACTTTGGAAAAGACGTAGTTCGAGACGATGACCACGATCTGGCTGAACAGCTTGACCAGGTTGGCCCACAGCGCGGCGGACATAAAGCCGATGGAGGGGCCCAGCAGCGTGACGCCGCCGAACATGATGAGCTGGTCCACCACGGCCGTGAGGATGCGGCAGCTGACAAACTTGCCGAATTCGCCCCAGGCGGCGCGCCCGTGGGCGCGGCTCTTGAACACAAAGGTGCGGTTGGTCCAGTAGGCGAACAGGATGCACAGGGCGTTGTTGAGCACGTTGCCCACCCCGGCCGCGAACGCCAGCCCGCCCAGCGCCTGGAAGATGTTGAGCAGCACAAAGTTGAGCAGCGTGGCCAGCCCGCCGAAAAACAGGTAGCTGATCTGCTCATAGTACTTTAAAAACAGCTGTTTGAGTTTCTGCATACGATTCCCTGTAAAAAAGGAGCCCGCCTGTTCCCAGGCAGGCTCCCAGTGTGTTTTGGGGTCCGTTCGGAACTTATTCCGCGCTGTCCTCTTCGGCTTCGTCGCCGCCCTCGGGCAGTTCGCCCTCGCAGGCTTTCATGGACAGGCTGATGCGCTTGCGGTCAAAGTCGACATTGATGAGCTTGACGCGCACTTCATCGCCAACCTTCAGCACGTCGCTAACCTTGTTGACGCGGTCGCTGCTGATCTCGCTGATGTGGACAAGGCCGTCCACGCCCGGCAGGATACGGACGAAAGCGCCGAACTTGGTGATCGAGACAACCGGGGCGGTGAACTCGCTGCCGATCGGGTACTCGTTCTTAAGCTGCTCCCAGGGGTTGTCCTCTTCCTTCTTGTAGCCGAGGGAAACCTTCTGGTTCTCGGGGTCGTAGCTCTTGACATAGACGTCGATGGTATCGCCGACCTTGACGACCTCGGAAGGATGCTTGATGTTCTGCCAGCTCAGCTCGCTGATGTGGCACAGGCCGTCCACGCCGCCGACGTCGACGAAGGCGCCGTAGGAGGTCAGGCTCTTGACAACGCCCGCGTAGTGCTTGCCGACTTCAACGCTCTGCCAGAACTCTTCGCGCTTGACCTTGTTCTCCTCAGAGGTCACCTTGTTGATGGAGCCGACGATCTTGCGGCCCGCGCACTCGGTGATATACAGGCGGACATGCTGGCCAACGAGCTTGGTGTAGTCCTCGTCACGGCGCAGGGTGGCCTGGCTGCGCGGCACAAAGACGCGCACGCCCTTGACGTTGACGACAACGCCGCCCTTGTTGGCTTCCATAACGTCGCCTTCCATGATGGTGCCGTTCTCGCAGGCTTCGGACACGTCCTTCATGCCCTTCTGCGCTTCAAAACGGACGCGGGAAAGGGTGTCGACGCCTTCCTGGTCGTTGGTCTTGACAACCACGAGATCCAGCTCGTCGTCCACCTTAACAAGGTCTTCCATCTTGGCGTTGGGATCATGCGTCATCTCGCTGAGCTTGACGATGCCGGTGTGCTTGGAACCGTCGATGCCGACGACACACTCGGTGGGGGAAACGCTGATGACCTTGGCTTTAACGATCTTACCTGCGTACAGGGGCTTGGCCTCGGATGCCTCCAGCATCTCGGCAAAGCTCATGTCGTCACGGATTTCTTCACTCATACAGTTAAGTACCTCCTCAATTATAGACGAAGGCGTTGAAGCCCCAGCCGTTACGCCCACCGTTTCGGCGCCCCGCAGCCAGGTTCGGTCGAGTTCATCAGCCGTCTCGACCGTGATGGCGGCGGTGTGCCGGGCGGCGACCTGCAGCAGCTTTTGGGTATTGGAAGAATGATGACCACCAATGACGACCATACGATCGCATTTTTGGCTGAGGTCTTCCGCTTCCTGTTGCCTCGCCCACGTTGCATTACATATTGTATCAAATATTTTGGCTTTTGTACACCACTTTTTCAGAAAAGCTTTGCAGTTTTCCCAGCTTTGCACCTGAAACGTGGTCTGCGCCACCACATAGATGGATTCTTGTTGTTGCAGGAACTGTTGTAAATTCTCGAGTTCCTCCTGCCCGGAGAACACCCGCACCGCGCCGGTCGTGTGCCCCACGATACCCTGCACTTCGGGGTGGCTGGCGTCGCCCGCCACCAGCAGCAGCGCGCCGCATTTACCTGCCTCTTCAGCAATTTTATGGATTTTTGAAACAAACGGGCAGGTGGCATCGTGAAACGCCAGGCCGCGTGTGTTGATTTTTTCGTAGACCTGCGCCGGGACGCCGTGGCTGCGGATGACGACCTCGTAGCCGTCCGGCACATCGTCGAGCGAATCGCAGGTCAGCGCGCCTTTGTGCGCAAGGTCCGCAACGACCTGGGGGTTGTGGATCAGCGGGCCCAGCGTGGCGACTTTGCGCCCCTGGGCCAGCAGGTCGTAGGTCAGCTTGACGGCGCGGTCGACGCCGAAGCAGAAACCGGCGGTCTTAGCAAGCAGGATCTGCATGGTTTTCTCCTTTATCCTCCTGCGGCGCGGGCTGCGCCAGCGGGTCGCGGTCAAAGTGGTGCTGCGCGTAGAGTTCCTCGAGCTGGGCCGTCACCTGGGTGCGCAGCGTGCGCAGCTGGCGGACTTCATGGCGCGGGTCGTCGGGCTTTGCCTCCCCGGCAGGGATCAGCTCCCCAAAACAGATGCGGATGCGGCAGAACAGGTGCATGCGGGCGTCCGGCGTGTCGTAGATGATGCGGCAGGGCAGGATATCCGCCCCGGCCTTGGCCGCAATGACGAACGCGCCGCTTTTCAGCTTGCCGAGGCGGCCGTCCTTGCTGCGCGTACCTTCCGGGAAAACAAGGACCTTGGTCCCCTGTTTGCACTCGGCAATGACGCGGTCAATCGTCTCGGTATCGCCCTTGCCGCGGTCGATGGGCACAGCCCCCAGGCAACCCAGGAACCAGCCGATGAAGGGGTTTTTGAACAGCTCCTTTTTGGCCAGGATGCGGTAGCGGCTGAAGTCGAGGATCATGCCCAGCACAAAGACCGGGTCAAAGTCGGAGATGTGGTTGGGCGCCAGCACGACGGCGCGGTCCCGCGGGACTTTGTCGAGGCCGACGACCTCGATGCGCCAGAGGATGTGGATAAGAACCCAGACGATCGGCAGGATGATCCAGTAAAGAACCATGATGTTGCACCTTTTCCTTTGTTTTTTCAGTCCCGCGCCAGGCGAGCCCGGCGTTTACGCAATGTGCTCGAGCACCGTCTTTTTCAGCAGCGCGTAGCTTTCCTCCAGGCCGATGGCGCTGGTGTCCAGCAGCACGGCGTCCGCGGCCTGGCGCAGCGGGGCGACGGCGCGGTGGGTGTCCTGGTCGTCGCGCAGGCGGATATCAGCCAGAACGGTGGCGTAGTCGGCCGCCTGCCCTTTGGCCTGCAGCTCGGCCAGGCGGCGCTGCGCGCGCGCTTCCGGCGTGGCGGTCAGGAAAATTTTCACCGTCGCATCGGGCAGCACGACGGTGCCGATGTCGCGCCCGTCCATCAGCACATTGCTGCGCGCGGCCAAAGCGCGCTGCGTTTCAAGCAGAAACGCGCGCACGGCCGGGTGGGCGGATACATCGGACGCCGCCATGCCGACCTGCTCCTGGCGGACCGTCTCGGTGACGTCCTCGCCGTTGAGCAGGATCTGCTGCGCGCCCTGGCCCGGGCGGATATCAAGGTGGATGTCCGGCAGCAGCGCCGCAACGGCGGCGGCGTCCTTGGTGTTTTGGCCCGCGCGCAGCGTGTACAGGCCGATGGCGCGGTACATTGCGCCGGTATCGACATAGACATAGCCGAGCTCGGCCGCCAGGCGCTTGGCCAGGCTGGACTTACCGGCCCCGGAAGGGCCGTCGATGGCGATGGAAATCATGGGTTTGCCCCCTTTTTTTTAATGAGAAATTAGAAATGAGGAATGAGAAATTGTTGTGGACCGGCGGCCTGCGGCCGCCTCAAAAAACAGCCGCAAAGTTCGCATTTTTTTGCGCGCGCAGCGCGCTTCCACCATCATTCCTAATTCCTAATTCCTAATTTCTAATTCGCTCCGGTTCCTCATTTCTCATTCCTAATTTTTCTCCGTTTCCCGGTGTCGGCGCGCTTACGCGCCCGCCCTGGCGGCGGCCTGCGCGGTGGACCAGGCGATCTGCAGGTTATAGCCGCCGGTGCGGGCGTCGACGTCGAGGATCTCGCCCGCAAAGTACAGCCCCGGGCAGAGCTTGCTCTGCATCGTTTTGGGGTCGACTTCGCGCACATCGACCCCGCCCGCCGTGACGACCGCGTGGTCAAGGTCGCCCAGCGCCGTGACCGGCACCTGTCAGTGCTTGCACAGCGCGGCAAGCGCCTGCTTGTGCGCCCGCGTCAGCTGGGCGGCGCGCAGCGCCGGGTCAACGCCCCAGCGTTCGAGCGCCACCGGCCGCATCGAGTGCGGCAGCAGTTTGTCCAGCACCGCGCCCGCCCCGCGCGCGCCGAGCGCAGCCAGGTCGCGGGTCAGGCGGTCATACAGCGCTTTTTCGTCCAGCGCCGGTTTTAGGTCAAACTCAACGGTATAGCGGTGTTTGGCAAAGTCGCGGATATAGGTCGAGGCCGACAGCACCAGCGGCCCCGACAGGCCGAAGTGGGTGAACAGCGCTTCGCCCTGTTCGGCAAAGACCGGCTTGCCGTCCTCGAGCAGCGCCAAGCCGACGTTGCGCAGGGAAAGGCCCATCATGCGGCGGCAGGCGGCGTCCGGGCTGACCAGGCTGCACAGACTCGGCTGCGGCGGCACGATGGTGTGCCCGGCCTGCCGCGCCAGCGCATAGCCGGAGCCGTCGCTGCCGGTGGCCGGGTAGCTGACGCCGCCGGTGGCCAGCAGCACGCGGCGGGCGCGGTACGCCCGGCCGCCCGCCACAGCGCCCGCGCAGGCGCCGTTTTCAATCAGCAGGCCGTCGGCGTTTGCCGCCACGACCTGCGCCCCGGCCGCGTAGGCGCGCAGCGCGGCGAGGATATCGGCCGCGCGGTCGCTCTGCGGGAAGACGCGGCGGCCGCGCTCGACCTTGAGCGGCACGCCAAGGCTTTCAAACAGCTGCATGGCGGCCGCGGGCGGGAACGCGAACAGGCAGGAATACAAAAAGCGCGGGTTGCGGCGCACATAGCGCAAAAATTCGCGCGCGTCGCAGTCGTTGGTGACATTGCACCGCCCCTTGCCGGTGATGAGCAGCTTCTGCCCCGTGCCTTTGGGGTTGTGTTCCAGCAGCGTCACGCGCTGCCCGGCCGCGCACGCGGCCCCGGCGGCCATCAGGCCCGCGGCCCCGCCGCCAATGATGAGCCAGTCAGACGTTGGCATCGCCGCGCCCCCTTCCTGCCGGGATCAGCACCGGCCACAGGCTGGCGTAGTTAAACAGCACGACCAGCGGGTGGACGGTGGCAAGGTACATGGTCGAGGTGCCGATGCCGAAGCTGGACACTTCGACAAAGGCGATCATGGCGCAGCGCAGCGCCGCAAACGCCAGCAGCACGACCGGCAGCGCCCACGCCAGCCGGCGCCAGCCAAGGTCCGCCACGCCTTTTGCCGCTTTCCCGAACAGCCGCGGCAGCGCGCGCAGCTGGCACAAAACCGCCAGCATAAAGCAGAGGGTCGTGAGCAGCGCCGCGCAAAGGCGCAGCGCATCGAGCAGCCGGAACACGGCTTTCTGCTGCGGGCTGTAGTAGGGCGTGTCCTTACCGGCTTCGGCCGCGGCGTTGAACCCGCAGCCGAGATACCCCGACCAGAGCGCGATGTCCTCCTCGGTGCCGATGGAACGCAGCGACTCGTACGGCGCGCAGTCCTGGAAGGTCAGCACCCAGTACAGGCTGCGGAAACATTCCTGCAAAGTCGGCAGCACATAGCGCGCGCGGATGGGCTGGGTGGTGCCGCTGCGCACGCCGGTATCGCCCGCGCGCACCGGCAGCGCGCCGCTGGCGCAGGCGGCGTTGATCTTTTCGGCCACCGCGGCCCAGTAGCTCTCGGCCCCGGCGGCGGAATCGTAGATACCCTCAAACTGCGCGGCGCGGCGGATGGCCCAGTAAAAGCTGCCCGCGCGGTAATCCTCGAGCTCCGGGTCGCGGAAGTCGTTGCGCATCTGCGGGTCCTCTTCCAGCCAGTAGGCGAGCGGTTCCAGCTCCGGCACCGCCTCGTACAGCAGCGCGCGGGCGTCGGCCGGCACGCTGAGCTGCGGTTCTTCGCTGGCGGTGGCGACGCGGCTCATCGCGCCCATTGCGTCGGCAAACGAACCGGAAGAAAAGTCCGACAGCGTAAAAACGCCGTAGTGCGTATAGTTGAGCGTGCAGAACGCCAGCACCCCGCCCGCCAGCAGGCCGTAGGGCAGCAGCTGCGCCGCCAGCGAGAGCCAGTGCCGCCGCCTGACGCACAGCACGGCCAGCGCCAGCGTGGCAAGCGCCGCCGCGGGCAGCAAAAACAACCCGGCGTCCTCGCGGTCAAGATACCCGGCCGCCAGCCCCGCCCCGGCCGCCAGCAGCCACGGCCACAGGCGCGGGGGCTTTGTTCCGGTTTGCGCCGCGGGGTTCTGCGCCGCGCGCAGCAGCGCCCCCGCAAAGCCCGCGAACACAAGCAGGCACAGCGCCGGGAAGATATTGTCCCGGTAAACGCGCAGCGTGTACGCCGCCCAGGACGAGGGCAGAAACGCAAGCGCCGCGTACAGCCCCAGCGTCAGCGTGCGGCCGTGCCCGGCCGTGGCCGCCGCCCACAGCGGCCGCAGCGCCGCCGCCGCCAGGCCCGCCGCCGCGCACCACAGCGCCGCGCCCGCCGTCAGGTACGGCAGGTGCAGCGCATGCAGCAGCGCCAGCCACACCGGGAAGAACATCGCCTTGGACAGGGTCAGATAATCGTAGGTGCCCAGCCACTGGCCCGCCGTGATGGCGTTGGCGGCGCGGAACATGAGTTCATCGTCCAGCGGCGCGCCGCCGACCCAGGTGTACCCCTGTTGGAACGCCGTGACCGCCAGCCGCAGCAGCGTAAGCGCCGCCGCCCACGCCCAGAACGCGCGCGGGGTGAGGGAGAGATTCAGTTTTTGGGAAGGGCGATACGGCATAAGGCAGCTCCCGGGCAAAACAGCAGTGTTAATGAGGAATTAGGAATGAGGAATGAGGGTGGAAGCGCGCTGCGCGCGCAAAAAACGCGAACCCTGCGGTTGTTTTTTTGAGGCGGCCGCAGGCCGCCGGTCCACAACAATTCCTAATTCCTAATTTCTAATTCATTTCTGTATCTTCTCAATGCTCTCGATCAGGTACCGCTGCTTTTTGAACACGAGGTCGACAAGCAGCGAAAGGTACTTGATGACGACGGTGAGGATGGCGAACACCCCGGCGAAGCCGAGGGTCAGCACGAACATCGTCGTGGTCCAGCCTTCGATCGGCTGGCCGGTGCAGAAGATAACGAGCGTGTAGACAAGCTCGACGAGGGCCAGCGCCATCATGACAAGGGCGATACCGGCGCTGAACCTGAACCCGGCGTCGGTGTACAGCACAAGGCTGTCTGCCGCCAGGCCGAACCGCCCGGGCGCGCGGCCCTGCAGGCGGCCGTCGAACTCGATATCGGTCATTTTCAGGCCGGACGCCGCATACGCCGCCTTGCGGTACGGCAGGTGCGGGCTGGTGGCGTGCACGCGGTTGATGGCCCGGCGCGTGACCAGCCGGAACGCGTCGGTGCGCAGGCGGTAGGCGCTGTGAGAGTTGGCGTTGAAAATCTTGTAGAACAGGCCGCTTCCGTCCCGCGTGCGGGCCGGGCAGACCGAAACGATATCGCTGCCGGCCTGCGCGGTCTCGTAGGCTTTGAAGATCAGCGCCGGGTCGTAGGGCGTCTCGGTCGAATCGAACTCATAGACATAGTCGCCGATGGCGGCGTCCAGCCCGGCGTTCATGCCGGTCTCCAGGCCCTGGCGCAGGCTCATGTGCAGGATGGTCAGCGGTTTGGGGCAGCTGGCCGCCCAGGCGCGCAGCGCCGCGACGGCGTCCGGGCCGGCCGCGTCGTCCACGGCGACAAGCTCATACTGCGCAAAGTGCGCTTCCAGCTCGGCCGCCAGCGTTTCAAAAAACGGCACGGGGTCGGGTGTGGCCGCGCCCAGGTAGACGACCGCCGAAATAAAATTCTGTTCCTTGCTCGTTACGCTCATACGTTTAACACCTCATCGAGATCGTACACCGTATTGATCTTGCCGGACAGCACGCTGACCAGTTTGGGGCTTTCGTTCAGCACGCGCACGACGGTCGGGCGGGAGTCGTCGATCTCGCTGGCTTTCAAAATCGGTTTCATGCTGAAAAGGCTGCCCTTGTAGGAAAAACCGTATTCTTCCTTCAGGTATTTGCGCGCGAGCTGGCTCATGTAGGGCCAGGCCGTGGCCGGTTTGGCCGGGCATTCGTTGCAGTTGTACAGGCTGCCCGGTTTGCACCGCCCGCCGCTCTGCGCCTGGCACGGGAAGGTGGCGACGGTGTCGTAGCTTGTCTCGTGCGGGGTGAAGGTGACGCTGGTCAGGCTGTGCAGGCCGGTCTGGCCGAACGGCATCAGGCTGAAAAACGGCCCGTCCATGACCGTGATGCCGGTGTGCTTGAGGCTCTCGTCCACTTCGCACAGGATGATCTCGCATTTTTCGTATTTGATCCCAAACGGCGGCAGGCCCAGCAGCGCGTGCACATCGTTGACGCCCGCATAGGTCGCGTTGAGCAGAAACGGCGCTTCGTCCACACGGTCGCCCGCCGTGACGCGCCAAACGTCGCCCGCCTGCTCGATCGCCTCCGGCTTGTGGCCAAAGCAGAGCTCGACGTTCGGCAAAGCGGCCAGCCGCTGCATGAACCAGTCTTTGAGCACCTGGGCGTCGTAGGTGTATTCGGTCGTCAAAAACGCGCCGTCGCACAGGCCCTCGTTAAAATAGCGGCCGGGGGCGACGTCGTCGCAGCGGATGCCCGCCGCCTGGCAGAAGCGCCGGAACGCCGGGGCGTCGGTCCAGGAAAAGTGGGCGCTGGTGGCGTAGACCTGGTCGAAGGCCGTGTGCAGGCAGAAGGCGTAATCTTCGCAGAAGCGCTTGAAATAGTGGGCGCTCTTGATGGCGGTGGAGTAGCTGCGCGGATAGTGGTAGCCCATGTGCACGCGCGCCTGGTTGATATAGGTCGCCCGCATGAACGGGGCTGCGTCGCGCTCGAGCACCAGCACGCGCTGGCCCGCCGCGCCGCATTTGTGCGCCGCATACAGCCCGTACAGCCCGGCGCCCAGGATGATCTTGTCGTAAACCATAGTGTTCGGCCTTTGCTTACCGTTGAAGTTGAAAGAAAACGCAGGATCGGATGTTTCGGGATTGGCCGCAAACCGCTGCGCCGCCCAATTCCTCATTCCTAATTCCTAATTTTTTCACTGCGGATTATACTTGCCTCTCGCCGCCGCCAGCAGCACCTTGAGCAGGTCGCTGTTGCCCTTGAAGCCCTTGATCTTGGTCGGGGTCGCGCCGCTGGCGGGGTAGGCGCGGGTGACGGGCACCTCGCAGGCTTTGAGCCCCAGCTGCGTGGCGCGGATGCTGAGATAGGCCAGCAGCTCATACCCCATAAAGATTGGGCGCAGCGGCTGCACGGCCGGGTGGGTCAGATATTCGCGGCTGTAGGCGCGGTAGGCGTTGGTGGTGTCGGTGAACCACTGGTGCGCGGCGGCGCTGACGACCGGCGCATGGATGAGCCGCACGGCCAGCCAGCGCGCGGGCGGCGTGTGGATGGCCCGCCCGCCCCGGATGAAGCGGCTGCCCTGCACAAAGTCGTAGCCTTCCTGCAGTTTGGCGATGAATTTGGGCGCATCCTCGATGGAGTCCTTGTTGTTGCCGTCGATGGTCAGCACGCCCTTGTACCCGCGCGCGAGCGCAAAGTGCAGCCCCATGCGCAGCTGCGCGCCCTGGCGGCCGCCGCTGGTTTTGACAAGCAGCGTGTTGACGCCGTAGAGCTTGAGCGTGTCGGGGTTCATGCTGCCGTCGGTGGAGCCGCCGTCGCACAGGATGATGTCGGCGGCGCGGTCGACGCCCGCCTTCTGCGCGCGGCCAAGCTCGGTCAAAATGCGCGCGCCCTCGTTGATGACCGGGATCAGCAGGCAGTAGTCGCTGCGGCGGGGGGCGAATTCGGCAACGGTATAGCGCACGTCAAACGGCTGTTTCATTGGAACACCTCCGCAATGGTCTGGATGGCGCTGAGCACCGGCGCGGTGGCGCCGGGGTTCGCCATCTCGATCGAGACAAAACCGCGGTAGCCGACGGCCTTGAGCAGCAGGGCCAGCTCCTCGTATTCGGGGCGGCGCCCGACCGGCGCCAGGCCCGGCATGCTGATGTGGATGTGGCTGACCCAGGCAAGGTCGGGGATAAAATCGCGCAGGCGCTCGCCGTTTTCGATCATGGCCCCCAGGTCAAGGTTGACCGCCAGGCCGGGGTTGTCCAGCCGCTTGACCAGCGCGAACACATCGGCCGTGCGGTTCAAGAAGTTCGTGTAGCGCGCCGTGTTCGCTTCAAGCGCCAGGCGCACGCCGTAGCGCGCAGCCAGGCGGCCCGCTTTGTCAAAAAAGACATCGGCGGCCGCGGGGTCCGCCCCTTCGGGCAGGAAGCGGTTCTTGGGGCAGCCGAAAACAAGGCTGGGGCAGTTGAGCGCATGGGCAAACGCGAACGCCTGCCCGGTATAGGCGAGCAGGTCTTCGGCCTGCGCGGGGTCAAAGATGCTGCCGGTCCGGCCGTACCAGATGCTCTGCATGCTGGGCACGCGCAGGCCCCAGCGGTTGAGCAGGTAGCCGCCGAACAGCGCCGCCGATGACAGGTTTTCATACGGCTCCTGTGGGAAGATGCGGGTGGGGGCGATCTCCAGCCCCGCAAACCCGGCCGCCCGCAGCGCCGCGTAAACGGTCTCGTCGTCCTCTTTGCCCCAGCCGATGTTGCTGGCGGCGAGTTGGATCTTGTCTGCCATGTTGCGCCCCCTTACTTCCAGTTTTCCAGAAAACGGCAGATGTCGCGCAGCTCTTCTTCCCGGCTGCACAGGTAGCCGCCCTGCCCGCCCAGCAGCGCCGCGTGGCGGCTGCGCAGGTCGTAGTCATAGGGCGGGGCGGGCAGCTCGTTGCGCCATGTCCCGCCGGTGACGGCCGTGTACACCTGCGCGGCCGAGACAGGCGGCGTCGTCAGGTTGAGCCGCGTCAGCCCGGCTGCGCGCGCGGCCGTGATGTCGCGCCACAGGCGGCCCAGATTATAAAACTGGTAGCGGCTGCGGCTGTCGGTAAAGCAGAGGGCGTTGAAATCCGCCGCGGAAAACCATGCCTTGAGCGCCGCGGGGTCGGCCGTGCCGTTGAGCTTGTAAAAACCGTTGTCCGCCGGGCTGTACGCCCCGGCCACAAGCGGGCTGCGCGCGGCCAGCGCGGCGTATTTGTCCGGCTTGAGCATGGCCGGGGTGACGGTGTGCAGGTCGTAGAGGAAATTTTTGCGCAGCCCCCGGCCGTACAGCGCGGGCAGCCGCACGATGAGCGCCGCGGGGAAGTCCTCCCGCACCCATGTTTCCAGCTGCAGGCGGTTGCGCCCGTAGGCGGGCAGGCCGCCGGTGGGCATCGGCGAGTCTTCATCCTTGCCGCGGCTGTCGGCATAGACGGCGATGGAGGAGATCAACACAAGTTCTTTCGGCGCAATGCGGCGCAGGTTCTCGCGCGCGGCAGCCATCACGGCCAGGTCGGCTTCGGGGTCGGCGTTGGCCAGGAACATCGCCGCCGGGACGCCCGCATAGACGCACAGGTCCGGGGCCGTGCCGTACTGCGCGGCGATATCGGTGGAATGGCAGGCCGCGGCAAAGCCGTGCGCCGCGGCCAGGTTGCCGCCCACAAAGCCGGTCGAGCCGACAAGAAGATCCCGCACCGGCGCGCCCTGTTGTGTCTGTGCCATCCGGCAAGCCCCCTTTTTTGATATATTCGATGTTATAAAACCGGCGGGCCCCTGCCGGGCCTCGCGCGGCCCGGCGCCGCCCCGGGCACAGCCGCCCGGCGGCGTTTCGCCCATATTTTAGGCATTTTTGCACCTTTTGTTCAAAGCCACAAAACGCCAGTGTAAACCTTGTTCATTATACCGGTTTTGGGGGCAAAAAGCAAGGCAAGCCGCGCCGGGCCGCCGCAAGCCCAACAAAGCCCGCCCGGGCGGCCAGAAGGGGCCGTGCCGGGCGGGCTTTGCCGGAAAAGAGAGGAGATTTCAAAAAGAAAGGAAACCTTATTCGCCGACGGCTTTGTTCGTCAGCATTGTGTGGGTCAGTTTGGCGGTGTTGACGCCGCCCATGCGGGTGTCGCCCTGGCCCAGGCGCAGCACCCGGCTCTGGCCCTTGTACACCGGCTGCCACAGCGGCAGGCCGCCGCCGTTGGGGTTGCCGGTGGCGGCAAAGTTGCACAGGTACTGCACCATCTGCTCGCTGAGCAGCCGGTCCTTGGCGGTCATCGGCCGCCAGCAGTGGTCCAGCGTGCCGAACCAGTACCACAGGTCGCTGGAATGCCACGCGCCGTTTTCGTCGCCGGGCAGCCTGCGGTCAAAGAACCAGGCGTAGCTGGCCGGGCGGCCCTGGTCCGCCTGCAGGCGGCACCAGCCCTTGGCCATCTTGTGCACGATGGGCGGCACGATGTCCTCGCTGGTGGAACCCATCAGGTAGGGCACGGCGCACTGGTCGCCGCGGCGGGCGGCCAGCGCGCCGTCGCGCGGGATCAGCTGCCCGTCGATGACCGGCGCGCAGTTCATGCCGCCCGTCAGCTTCTGCACGGCCTGCCAGGCCGCAAACAGGTCGGCCGCAGGCAGCGCGCGCAGCGCGGCCAGGCTGCCGCAGCCCGCGCGGCGGGCCACGCTCTGCCAGAAGGCGTACCGCTCCGGCGCGGGGGCGACGGAGCCGAAATGGGCGCTCACACCGCCGCCGCTCGACATCACGGCCCCGGCGATCAGGTCCTTAGCCAGCGGGGACAGGCAGAGCTGCTGCACGCTCATGGCCCCGGCGCTCTGGCCCATGACCGTGATGCGCGCGGGGTCGCCGCCAAAGGCCGCGATGTTGTCGTGCACCCACTGCAGCGCGCACAGCTGGTCGTACAGGCCGTAGTTGCCGGTGTGCCCGGCTTCGGCCGAAAGCTCCGGCAGGCAGGCAAAGCCCAAAGGCCCGAGGCGGTAGTTGATGGTCACGGCCACGACGCCTTTTGTGGGCCAGGCCGGGCCGTCGAAGTGTTTTTCGTTGCCGCAGCCGCCCGTAAAGCCGCCGCCGTGGATGTAGAACAGCACCGGCAGCTTTGCGCCCGGCGCGGCGTTTTCGGGCGTCCAGATGTTCAAAAACAGGCAGTCTTCGCTGTAGTCATAGTGTTCGCCTTCGCGGAATTCGTGGTAATAGAAGGCTTTTTCCGGCACCTGGGCCTCGTCGTAAAAGCTGCGCGGCTGAAAGCAGGCCGCGCCGTAGGCGGTGGCCTGGTAGACGCCGTCCCAGTGGGTGACGGGCCGGGGGTATTCCCACCGCCCGGCGGTGGCGTAGCGGATGCCCTTGTAGGCGGCCACGCCGGGCCACTGGCAGCCGCAGCCTGCGATCTGCCCGCAGGGGGTCGTGCGTTCGTAGCTCATAAGCGCTCCTTACTTTTTGGCCCCGGCGCTCGGCATCCAGGGCTTGGCGGCCGCCACGGCGTCGTTGTAGCTTTCCAGCTTGCGCATCTGCGCAACGATGTGCGGCATGTCCATGTTGGCGACCATCTTGTTGATGATCTCAACGCCTTCGGCGGCCAGGCGGTCGCGGGTGGCCTCGTCCGGGATGGCCGTTGTCGACATGTGGTCGGTCTGCTCCGCAAAGCAGTAGCCGATGGCCGCGCTCTGGTAGGCCAGGCCGAACAGGTCGTTGAACGGCGCGCAGCTCTGCGGCTTGCGGTGCTCGAAGGCGGTGGTCAGCGGCACGTCCTCAAGCCGGCCCATCAGCTTGTAGGCCCCGACCGTGATGGCGTGGAAGCTGTCGATGCTCTTGAACAGGTCGACGCCGCTTTTGGTTGTCTGCATCATCAGGTCCAGGTAGAGGATGGGCACGCCGGTCTCGTCAAAGAAATCGCGCACCATCGGGCAGATGGTCATGTGGGCCGGGCCGTGGAAGCTCAGGTAGACCTGCCGCTTGAAGCCCAGGCGCAGAAGGCTGTGGGCAATGGCGGAAAGATAGTCGATGCCCTGGCGGATGGAGACCTGCACGGTGCCGCGGCCGGAGGCCGTCGCCCCGGCATAGAAATAGGGCAGGCCGGTCAGCACCAGGCCGTCGCAGGCTTCGGCCATCTTGAGGGCATACGCCTCGCTGATGACCGTCTCGCTGTCCAGCGGGAAGCCGCCGTGCATCTCCACCGTGCCCACCGGCACGATGATGATATCGTTGTGCTGCAGATATTCCTCGACCTCGCTGTTGAGCAGCTTGGGCAGGATGCGGGTGCGGAGTTCCATTGTATACCTCCTTTTGAGGGTCGCGCGTTCCGCCGGGGCGGTCCCGCAGCCGCGGGAAAATGGGCCGGTTTTTTCTGTATCCGTCATAGCCCATCCGCCCCGGGCGGTCAACCGGACGCGGTTTTGAAAAAAGCCCCGGCGGAGCGGCCGCCGGGGACTACGGGGTGAAAATTTACTCAGCAGCAGACTTGCGGGCGGCCATGTCGGCGCGGATCTGCGGGGTGATGTTCCACACAAAGCGGAAGGCGATCCAGGAGCCGACCAGCGCGATGGCGGGGATCAGCACGCACAGCGCCTTGATGCCGGTGATGGTCCCGGCGCTCTGGGTGGCGGCGCCGGCCTGGTAGCCGATCCAGCCCAGCGCGGCCACGGCGGCCGAGTTGCCCACGGTCTGGCCGATGCGGCGGGACAGGTTGAACACGCCGTAGATGGTGCCCTCGGTGCGCTTGCCGGTCACATACTCGTTATAGTCGGTGACGGTGGCGACCAGGCCCCACTGCATGTAGATCGAAACGCTGCAGAAGCCGGAGGCGACGGAGCTCCAGACCATGTAGACCAGCGCGCTGATGTTCGTGACCATCATGGTGCCGAACAGCCCCAGGTAGCACACGGCGCCGATCAGCAGGCAGGCGCGGACCATCTTTTCCAGGCCGATCTTCTTGCTGATGATCGGGCACAGGAACAGGCTGACGATGCCCAGCACCATCGAGAAGGTGCTCTGGATGGACATGATGCCGATGTCGCCCAGAACGTCGCCGTACATATAGGTGCCCAGGGTGGAGGCCACATACTGCTGGGTGCAGATGCAGATGCTTGACGCTCAGTTCGTTTTTGGTGGCGGAAGATGCCATGGTTTGATTCCTCCTTAAAAAAACGCGAGAGTAAGACGAAAAAGCGCTGCGGCGGCTCCGGGCCCGCAGGCCGCCGCATCCTGGTCTTATTGTACCGCTGCGGTTCCTGCAAAGTAAATTGCAAAAACCGCATATTAGCTTGCATATCCGGCAAATGTATGCTACAATGCCAACAAATCCACCAAACAGAGGGGATCGTTTTTGTGAAAATGAGCCAAATGCGGGCGCTGACCGACACGCCGCCGGGCGTATCGGCCGCGCAGATGCGGAGCCTGATCGACGAGCGCCTGCGCGCGGCCGGGCATGACCCCAGCGCGCTGTACCAGGAGCTGGAGATGGACTCCCCCTATGTCGACACGCACGACGATGTCAGCCGCACGATGGACACAGTCAACCTGCACAGCCATACATTTTATGAGCTGCTGTTCGTGCGCGGCGGCAGCCTGCAGTATCTGCTGGACACCCGCCGCTACCGCCTGCAGGCGGGGGACATTGTGTTTATCCCGCCCAACACGAGCCACCGGCCGCTGTTTCTGGACAAGCTTGTGGAGCCGTACTCCCGCTTTGTGCTGTGGGTCAGCCCGCTTTATGCGGGGCAGCTGAACGAAGCCTTCCCGCAGGACGGGCTGCTGCCCGCCGAGGCGTTTGTGCTGCGCACGGCCGCCACCCCCTGGCAGGAAACGCTCGGCGCGCTGTTCCGCGCCGGGGTGCAGGAAAGCTACAACCATGCCCCCGGCTGGCAGGCTGCCGTGTGCGGCAACACGCTCCGGCTGCTGGTGCAGACGGCGCGCGCCCGCGCGGGAGAACACGCCCTGCGCCCCCAGGCCGAGCGGCAGGAGCTGCTGGACGCCCTGCTCGTCTACATTGAAAACCACCTGCAGGACCGCATCACGCTGGCCGATACGGCCCGGCGGTTCCTGGTCAGCGAGAGCAGCGTCAACCAGCTGTTCCGCAAGCGGATGAAGGTCAGCTTCTACCGCTTTGTCACCCAGCGCCGCCTCATTGCCGCCAAGGTGCTGCTGCAGGACGGCCTGCCCGCCGAGCAGATCAGCGCCCGGGTCGGCTTTGGGGATTATTCCTCGTTCTACCGCGCCTTCAAGCGCGAGTACGGCATCTCCCCCGCCGAATACCGCCGCCTGCAGGAGTAGGCGTTTGCCGCCCCGCGAACTTTGTAAAAAAGGAGTTTTTCTGCCAATGCCTGTCCGCATGATCTGCAGCGACCTGGACGGAACGCTGCTGCCCTATGGGCAAAATGAAGTCAGCGCCGAGGCGTTCGCGCTGATCCGGGCGCTGCAGGCGCGCGGCGTGCTGTTCTGCCCGGCCAGCGGCCGCCAGTATGCCAGCCTGCGCCGCCTGTTTGCGCCGGTGGCCGATTCCTGCGTTTTTCTGTGCGAAAACGGCGGCGTTGTGTACCAAGACGGCCGCGTGCTGGCCAAGACGCCGATGCCGCGCGCTTTGGCCGAGGAAATTGCGTGGGATCTGTGGAACGGCAGCGGCGGCCGCGGCGAGGTCATGCTCTCGGGCGAGAACACCGGCTACGCGATGGAGCGCGGCCTTGGCATGGTGCGCCGCATCCGCGAGATCGGCAACAACTGCCGCATCATCCGCGACCCTGCCGAAGTCCCGGAGGACATCGTCAAGGTCAGCGTCTACCTGCCCGACGGCGTCGGGGCGTATGCGGACCGCTTTGTGCCGCGCTGGCGGCAGGCCAACGCGGCCGTGGCCGGGCCGTACTGGATCGACACGACGCTGGCGAACAAGGGCCTGGGCGTGCGCAAGCTCTGCGCCGCGCTGGGCATCGACCCCGCCGACGTGCTGGCCTTTGGCGACAATTACAACGATGTTTCGATGCTGGACACGGTCGGGGCCCCCTGCATCATGGACAGCGCCGCGCCCGAACTGCGCGCGCGTTACCCCCGCCACGCCGCCCGGCCGGAGGATGTGCTGGCCGTGCTGCTGCGCACCGGCGCCCTGCCGCCGCAGGACCCCGCCGGTTTTTGCCCATAATAGACAAAAACGCCCGCTGTTTTGCCTGCATTTCCTGTTGACGCTGCCCGGTAAACATGCTATGATAAAAATGCAGTATACTATGCGCCGGGCAAACCTGTTTCGGCCCCGGCGACACGGGAGGATACAGATCATGAAAGAATTCACCTATACGATCCAGGAAGCTGTCGGCATCCATGCGCGTCCTGCCGGCCTGCTGGTCAAGGAAGTCAAGGGCTACCAGAGCACCACCACCATCATCAAGGACGACAAGTCCGTCAACGCCGCCAAGCTGATGGCGCTGATGGGCATGGGCATCAAGTGCGGCGACACCATCACCGTGCAGGTGGAAGGCCCCGATGAAGACACCGCCGGCCCCGCGCTGGAAGCGTTCTTCAAGGCGCACCTGTAACCCCTGTTTTGTGCAGACCCGTATGGGCGGCCGCCGTTTGGCGCGCGTGACATAAGGAAAACAAAGGTTTTACAAAAACTGCGCAGCACCGCAAAGCCGCTGCAAAGCGGCGGATGCAAGGCAGAGGGCCGCGGCACTCCTGCATGGAATGCAAGGCCCGATAACGCAGCAGACGCCGCTTTGCAGGCAGCGTTTTGTGGCTTTGTTTTCTTTATGGAACCGCGCAGTTCCCGGCTGGCCGCCTTTTTGTATCCCGGCGCTTTTGCGCGTTCCGCTGCGCCCCGGGAACCGAACCCCAACCAAAAAGACGCGAGAGGTGACAGCTATGATCACAATCCAGGGCAAAGGCGTTTCGGCCGGCGTGGGCATCGGCCCGCTGTACTTTTACCAGCGCGCGCAGGCCGCCCTGCCCCGCTATACCGTGGAAGATACCGACGCCGAGTGGCACCGCTTCAAGGGCGCGCAGACCGGCGCCATCGAGCAGCTGGGCGAGCTGGCCGAAAAAGCCCGCGCCGAAGCGGGCGACGACGCCGCCCTGCTGTTCGAGACCCACCAGATGATGGCCGAGGACCTCGACTATGAGGAAGCCATCGAACAGCGCATCACCGAACAGAAGATGAACGCCGAGGCCGCGATTTCCGACACGGCCGACCAGTTCGCCGCCATGTTCGAGGCGATGGAGGACACCTATATGCAGGCCCGCGCGGCCGATGTGCGCGATGTCTCCCGCCGCCTGCTCGACATTTTGAGCGGCACCGTCGCGGGCGGCATCGCCTCCGATGTGCCGGTCGTGCTGGCGGCCGACGACCTGGCCCCGTCCGAGACGATCCAGATGGACAAGACAAAGATCCTCGGCTTTATCACGGCGGGCGGGTCCGGCTCCAGCCACACGGCGATCCTGGCGCGCACGCTGGGCATCCCGGCCATTGTCGGCGTGGGCGCGGCGCTCAAGGCCGACTATGCCGGGCGCGAGGTCATTGTGGACGGCTCCACCGGCAACATCGTCATCGACCCCGACGACATGACCCGCGACCGCCTGATGAAAAAGCGGGAGGAGGCCCTGCGCCTGCAGCGCCTGCTGGAAACGCTCAAGGGCCAGCCCAACATCACAAAGGACGGCAAGACCGTGCGGGTGTACTGCAACATCGCCAGCCCGGAGGACGTGCACGCCGTGCAGGTCAACGACGGCGGCGGCATTGGGCTGTTCCGCAGCGAGTTCCTCTACCTCAACTGCGACGATTTCCCCGGCGAGGACCAGCAGTTTGAAGCCTACAAGCAGGTGCTGGCCGACATGGAGGACAAAGAGGTCATCATCCGCACGCTGGACATCGGCGCGGACAAAAAGATCGGCTACTTCGGCCTGCCGCAGGAGGAAAACCCCGCGCTGGGCATGCGCGCGCTGCGCATCTGCCTGACACGGCCGGAGATCTTCCGCACCCAGCTGCGCGCGCTGTACCGCGCTTCGGCGTTCGGCAAGCTCGGCATCATGTTCCCGATGGTCACAAGCGTGTGGGAGGTGCGCGAAGCCAAGCGCATCTGCGAGGAGGTCCGCCGCGAGCTGAAAGCCGAGGGCGTGCCCTACAGCGAGGACGTCAAGCTCGGCATCATGATCGAGACGCCGGCCGCCGTCATGGTCAGCGACCGGCTGGCCAAGGAGGTCGATTTCTTCAGTGTCGGCACCAACGACCTGACCCAGTACACCCTGGCCTGCGACCGCCAGAACAACGACCTGGGCCGCTTTTACGACCCGCACCACCCGGCCGTGGTGCGCATGCTCAAGCTTGTGGCCGACAACGCCCACAAAAACGGCATCTGGGTGGGCATCTGCGGCGAGCTGGCCGCCGATCTGACCATGACCGAGACCTTCCTGGCCATCGGCATCGACGAGCTCAGCGTTTCGCCGCGCGCCGTGCTGCCGCTGCGCAACGCCGTGCGCATGACCGACACCCGCGAGACGAGCCCCCGCATCCTCGCCGCCCTCGCGGACGAATACCCGGCGCATTAAAACAAAACGCAGAACAAAAGCGCGCCCCCGGGCCTGCCAGGCAGGCCCGGGGGCGCGTTGCCGTATCGGTTTTGAAATGGCCGGGGTGGCCCCGGCGGCGGGCACGGCGGCCAACCGGGGAAATGCGATCCCCGCAGGGGCGGACGCCATATCCGCCCGGTTTGCGGCGGCGCGGGGGTTCGGGAGGGGCATGCCCCTCCCCTACATGCCCCCCGGACAAGACCGGCCAACCGGGATGCCCGCGGCCGCCCGGGCGAACGTAGGGCGGGATGCCCTCATCCCGCCGCACCCCGCGGCGGCGCAAACACCCGCGGGCGGGATCTCCGGCCCAAGAGCCGCCGCTGCGCGGCGGTTGGCCTCCGAAACGCGCCTGCGGGCGCAGTAAATCCCGCCCCTACGGCCAACGGAAGGTCCGCGGCCAAACGGGAACCCCGCGTTATAACAAACCTCTGTAGGGGACGATGCTTGCATCGTCCCGGGAACCTTGCGGCGGCGCAAGGTCCC
>DWXD01000058.1 GCA_019119365.1 Candidatus Gemmiger stercoripullorum
AGCCCGTGCTTGATGGCCAGCCCGCTGCGGGCATACAGCAGCGCCACGCAGTTGGCGTCGGGCAGTTCGATGGCCAGCCCGGTGGGGATCATGGCCCGCTGGCCGGGCTGCAGGGTCAGGGGGGCGTCCAGCACAGCGCACAGGTCGGCTGCAGCCGACCCCGGCGTGGCATAGGCGGGCGCGACGGCCCGCGGGTCCAGGCGCAAAAAGCGCACGGTTTTCTGTTCCATAGTTATCATTAACCCTCCAAAGATTAGCCGGACTTTGCGGCGATTGTGTGGTTTGCGTAAGTGTGCCAATCCGGCTCGTAAGAATCATCCGCCTGGTTTCCCCACATATCCCAGCCTTCCCGATTTCCACGGGCAAACAGTTCTAAATAAGGCCCTGGCGAACATTCTTCAATCAATGAAACAAATTCATCTGGTTTGCGGGAATGCTCACGCTTCATTGCGCGTATCAAGTTGACCTGCGATCTGCCGGGATCAAGGGTGCGATTCTTTTCTCCTTTAATTCCAAACAAAAGAATTTCGGTGACATTCCTAAAATAAAAACCAACGCCGCGGCCGTCCGGCATGCCGTCCTTACGAACTTTTTCCCAAATAATATTTGTCTTGTACTCAAAGCCCCAAGCGCGCATGACTTCCAGACCCTGCGGCAGTAAAGCGTTGGGAACCCATAGATACAGATGACTTTTCTCGGCGGCAATTTTGCCGATGGGCAGTGCCTTGATCTCTTCGAGCTTCATTGTTTGGTAACGCGCCAAGCGTTTGTGCTCGGGGGCGACTTTGCCGGTTCGGTTTTGAAATTGCCACGGCGGGTCGGCGTAGATGGTTTTGTATTTTTTGCCTCCGGTAAAGGAAAGTAAATTTTGAATTGTACTTTCCAACAGACAGGTCTCGTTTGCTAAGATCATTTTGCATACCCCTCGATGCAAGGCTTTTTGATGCCGACAGCCAGAATAGGACAGCCGCCGTTTCGGCGAGATTTTAAGCGATATTCCAGCTTCCCCATCCAGGTGGTGCTTGCTCCATATTTTGGCATCAAAGGACGGCCCTTGCTGTCGGTCAAAGTTTTGAAAATATCGTTTAATTCTTGGGAACGTGTAACGATTACGCCGACTTCAATCAAACCGCAGTCAAAGTAGGTGCGCATGGCAAGCAGGTCACGATCAAATGTCTGGTCTTTACTGTTCCATTCCAAATCGAAGGCTACTTTACTTTTCACAAAATCAATATTATGTCCATCAATAAATCCTTCAATAACTTTTTCATCGAAAGGAACATCGGAGAAGCGCCCGCGCTGATTGGCTTTTCGCGGATACAGCTTTACCAACAAATCGCCGGTAATGCGTATTTCGCGCCAGCCAAGCGGGTATAGAACATCATCAAATTTTTTGGGAATGGCGGTTTCGTTGCCACCGGAGGCTTTCAAATCGTCAACCGAAATAGACAATTTAGCAAGACAGTTTTGCAAATCCTCCCACTCGGAAGGAAAAGCTTCATTTAAAATTTCAAGGGCGTGCCCATAATTTTGAAATTCAAATCGGTCCAGCAAGGAGGCTTGAATGTATCGAGAAAAATCTTCCATGGTTTACTCCCTTAATGGTCGGTGTCAGTAACTTCATTATAATCGGCATCGTATACAGTTCTGGCAGATTTGAATGTTTGATCTTCAGCAGGAAGCAGCTGTGCTGCCCCTACGACAGCCATCGCAAACCCCAGCACCAGCGCGGCGGCGCGCTCGAGCGCGAGATAGATCTTCGTTAAGATGCGCGGCGGTTTCGCAGCCAGCAGCATCAGCAGCGTGCCGCTTAGCAGGTACACAAGTCCGGTTTTGGTTTTGTCGTCCAGTTTTTTCATGGTGCTCGCCTCCATTGTGCGGCGTTGGGCCTGTAAGGTTCAGGTATAGTATAAACCACGGGTGAATTCCCCGTCAAACGCGCGTCCCTCCAAAAGCAGCGCCAAAATCTGGCAGATGCGTTCCGGCGTCTCCAGCGTGAAGGCGGCGACGGCCGTGTCGGCAGGCAATTCGCGCAGGCGGTCGCCCATGTACAGCGGTACGGGGTTATATACCGTGCGCACCCCGGCCCCGCCGGGGGCGGAGCAGCGCACCGGAAAATCCCGGCCTTTGCGGTCGCGCAGCGCGCCGCTGCGGGGGCAGTTTGCGCAGTCCCGCACATTTTTCAGCGGGCAGGCGCGGGTCAGCATCAGCGGGATATGCCCGTAGCACAGCGCCGCCACCGGCACGCCGGGGGCGATGAGCCGCATGGCGGCCAGCGGCGTTTCCGGGTGCGCAAGCAGCCCGGCCAGCCCCAAACGGCGGTATTCGTCCGCCGCCAGCGGGTTGGTCACGTTGAGCCCCAGCCCGCCGTAGCGGGGCAGGGAAGTGGCAAACCGGAACTGCGCCAGGTTGTTGAGCACAACCCCGGAAAAGCCGCTCTCTTCGCAGGCGGCCAGCGCGGCGGCCGCCTTCTCTTCGTTTGCGCCGAACTGCACGCGCGGCAGCTCCAGCAGCGTGCGCGGGCGCAGCGCCGCAGGAACCTGCGCGGCTTCGCCCACCGGCACGGCCAGCCAGGCCAGGCGGCCGGTCAGGGTCCCGGGCAGGGCCGCCAGCTGCCCGGCGCGCTCAAAGCGGGCGGCCAGCGCGGGCGTGCCGCCCGCCGGGCGCGCGGCAAACGCGGGCAGGGTATAGGGGCGGACCGCCTTCGGGGCGGGGGCGCTGCGCGCGGCCAGCAGTGCTTCCAGCACCTGGCGGCGCAGCTCGTTCCATTCGCTGCCCGGCAAAAACTGCGTGCAAACCTCGTCGGGCAGCTGCAGCGCGCCCGGTGCAAACGGTGTGCCGCCTGTTTTTGCCAGGCTGCGCGCGATGCTCTCGCGCTGGTCGCGCTGGGCAGGCTGGGCGGTGCTGCGGCTTATTGCCGCGGCCGTGCGGCCTTCGGGGTCGGTTGCCTGCAGGCGGATGCGCCCGCCGGACCCGGCGGGGACCGAAACTTCAAAATCGACCGGCACACGCGCCAGCTCGCGGCGGTACAGCTCCCGCGCGCGCGGCGCGGCGGCGCGGGTGGCGGCGGCGTCCTGCTCGGTGCGCACGCCGAACATGTTTTTGTCGTTGCGCCCGGTCAGGTAGCCGTCGGTAAAGCCGGAGCGGGAAAAAATATCCCGCAGCAGCGCTTCGTCATAGGGCTCGCCCGCGCGCGCCGCCCGGCAGGCGGCCACCGCGGCGGCCGCATATTCCGGCGTGCGCAGCCGCCCTTCGATCTTGACGCTCGCCACCCCGGCGGCGGCCAGCTCCTGCAGGTAGGGCACCAGGTCCATGTCTTTCAGGCTCAGGTGGCACGCCTGCCCGGGCTGGCCGGGGCGCAGCGCGCCCACGGTGGGGGCGGCGTCAAACGGCAGGCGGCAGGGCCCGGCGCAGGCGCCGCGGTTGCCGCTGCGCCCGCCCAGGAACGCGCTCATCATGCACTGGCCGCTCACGGCCATGCACATCGCGCCGTGGACAAACGCTTCCACCTCGATCGGGCTGGCCGCCGCCACGGCGCGGATCTCGTCCAGCGAGAGCTCCCGCGCCAGGATCACACGGTCGTACCCCATCGCGGCCAGCTGGCGCGCGCCTTCCGGGGTGTGGATGCTCATCTGGGTGGAACCGTGCAAAGCCAGCTCCGGCGCAATCTTTTTGACCAGCGCCGCCACGGCCAGGTCGTCGGCGATCACCGCGTCCGCCCCGGCTTCGGCCACCGCGCGCACGGCGTCGGCCAGGCCCGGCAGCTCGGGGCCGAACACGAGCGTGTTCAGCGTCACATGCACGCGCACGCCGCGCGCATGGCAGAAAGCCGCCGCCCGGCTCAGCTCCTCGGGGGTGAAGTTCCCCGCGCTGCGCCGGGCGTTATAGCCGGTCAGGCCCAGATAAACGGCGTCCGCGCCGCTCAGCACGGCGGCGCGCAGCATATCCGCGTTGCCGGCCGGGGCCAGGATCTCCGGCCGCGGCGCATGGGAACGGGCGGCGCGCATCACACGTCCGACCGCTGGGTCAGGCGGCGGCGCAGATCGTCCACCTGCCTGCGCAGCGAATCGTTCTCGCGGCGCAGCTCCTCGGCCGCCATCTTGGCCGAAGCCGCATCCTCCAGGTAGTTCTTGATCTGGCGGCGCATGTTGTCGGCGCTGCCGCTGGCTTTTTCCAGCTCGTCGCGGTAGTTCAGCGCCGTCATCACGGCGGCGGTCGTGATGGAGACCGAGTTGGAGGAGGCCATCAGCTCATTCATATCCAAATTGAGCCGGTCGGCCAGGTTCTGCATATAGTCCTCGCTCTCGCTTGTCGAGATCACATAGCTCGAACCGCAGATCGTCAGGCGCACTTTGCTGGTAGGCATATTCATAAACTCCTTTATATTCATGGAAAGTGGGGAAATGGATCGGTTTGCTGCTGGGCAGATATACTATATTATAGTATAATTTGCCCGCAAGAAAAAGCCCTTTTGTGTAAAATTGAAAAATTCCGCCCGATTCCATAAAAATGCTTGCTAAAACGCGGGTCTTTCACTATAATAAAAACTGGGTGTTTAAGGGGCGGCGCAGCCAGCCGCCCCGGCGGCCGTTTGGCCCCGCGCCCCAAGCAACGCAGACCGTTCGCCAATATCTGTAAAAGGAGAGAGCTGTTTTGTTGAAATATACCCAGAAAGAGTTTGATAAGCTGCTGAAGGATACCCTGGTCAGCGAGTGCGGCGTCACCCTGGACGTCGCTTCCGAAAACCAGATCTACCGCTGCCTGGCCACCATTGTGCGCCAGATCATGTCTGACCAGCAGAAGAAATTCCAGGCCCGCGCCATGGGCGAGGGCAAAAAGCAGGTCTACTACCTGTGCATGGAGTTTCTCATGGGCCGCAGCCTGCGCACCAGCCTGTTCAACCTCGGCCTGCAGGACGTCGCGCGCGACGTGCTGGCGGACGCCGATATCAAGATCGACAATATCTACGCCCAGGAACCGGACGCGGGCCTCGGCAACGGCGGCCTGGGCCGCCTGGCCGCCTGCTATCTCGACGGCATGGCCACCGACTGCATCCCCGGCACCGGCTACTCCATCCTGTATGAATACGGTATCTTCAAACAGAAGATCGTCGACGGCTGGCAGCAGGAAACGGCCGACAACTGGCTGCCCGGCGGCCAGGTGTGGATCAAGTCCCACCCCGACCAGGCCCAGGAGATCCGCTTTGACGGCCAGGCCTACGAGACCTGGGACGGCGGCTTCCACCATGTAAAGTACGAAAACTACAACAGCGTCATCGCTGTGCCCAACGATATGTATGTGGCCGGTTACGGCTCTCAGGGCGTGGCCAAGCTGCGCCTGTGGCAGGCCAAGGCCCCCAGCTTCGACATGCGCAGCTTCAACGCCGGCAACTACAACACCGCCATCAGCCAGAGCGCTTCGGCCGAGCTGATCTCCAAGATCCTCTACCCCAACGACAACCACACCGAGGGCAAGATCCTGCGCCTGCGCCAGCAGTATTTCTTCTCCGCCGCGTCCATCGCCGATATCCTGGCCAACCACCTCAACCAGTACGGCACGCTGGACAACCTCCCCGACAAAGTCGCCATCCAGCTCAACGATACCCACCCGACGCTCGCCATCCCCGAGATGATGCGCATCCTGCTGGACGAGTGCAGCTACAGCTGGGAGGACGCCTTCTCCATCTGCCAGAAGGTCTTTGCCTACACCAACCACACCGTCATGAGCGAAGCGCTCGAAAAGTGGAACGTCGAGATCTTCCGCTCCACGCTGCCGCGCATCTGGCAGATCGTCTGCGAGATGGACCGCCGCTGCCGCGAGGACCTGTACAAGGTCTTCCCCGGCGATACCGGCAAGGTCAACTATATGGCCATTCTGGGCGACAACCAGGTCCGCATGGCCAACATCTGCGCCTACACCTGCCACTCCATCAACGGCGTGTCCAAGCTGCACAGCGAGATCATCAAGGACAGCGTCTTCCATGATTATTTCCTGTACAAGCCCAAGGCGTTCAAGAACGTCACCAACGGCATCGCCTACCGCCGCTGGCTGCTGTGCTCCAACCCCGGCCTGACCGACCTTCTGTCCGACTGCATCGGCGACGGCTTCAAGACCGACGCCTCCCAGCTCAAGAAGTTTGAGAAGTTCGCCCACGACAAGGCCGTTCTCGAAAAGCTCGGCAATGTCAAGCGGGAGAACAAGGTCCAGTTCGCGAACTACCTCATGCGCGCCACCGGCCAGCTCATCGACCCCGATTCGATCTTTGACTGCCAGGTCAAGCGCATGCACGAATACAAGCGCCAGCACCTCAACGCGCTCAACATCGCGGCCGAGTATCTCTACCTCAAGGCGAACCCCAACGCTCCCTTCACGCCCAAGACCTATATCTTCGGCGCCAAGGCGGCCCCGGGCTACTATATGGCCAAGCAGATGATCCGCATGATCTGCAAGCTCGGCGCGCTCATCGACTCTGACCCCGCCGTGCGCGGCAAGCTCAGCGTCGTCTACCTCGAGGATTACTGCGTCACCCTGTCCGAGCAGCTGATGCCCGCCTCCGAAGTTTCGGAGCAGATCTCGCTCGCGGGCACCGAGGCTTCCGGCACCGGCAACATGAAGTTCATGCTCAACGGCGCCGTCACCCTCGGCACCCTGGACGGCGCCAACGTCGAGATCGCCGACGCCGCCGGCCATGAGAACGAGATCATCTTCGGCATGCTCACGCCGGAAGTCAACGCACTCAAGGGCATGGGCTACCATCCGCAGGCATATATTTCGGATGACAACATCGCCATGGCGGTGCTCGACCTGCTCGAGCGCGGCTGGGACGGCGAAAACTTCACCGAAGTCACCAACAACCTGCGCAACTCCGACCCCTATATGGTCATGGCGGACTTCAAGGACTACCGCCGTGCCCAGCAGACCGTGCAGAAGCTGTACAGCGACCGCGAGACCTGGAACCGCATGAGCCTGATGAACATCGCCAATGCGGGCATCTTCTCGGCCGACCGCTCGGTGATGGACTACGCCCGCGATATCTGGGGCGCCACCCCCGTGCGCTGAGCCTGCCTTTCAGCATGGACCTGACCGCCGCAACCCCCGGCCCCTTTTGGCGCCGGCCGTGCTTGCGGCGGTTTTTGCGCACAGACTTTAAACTACCGGAAGGGAAACTTTCGTATGCCGCACACCTTTTTCAACAGCCGTCTGCCGCGGTACAAAACGCCGTTCGGGGCCATCGCGGCGGGCACGCCGGTCACGCTGCGCCTGGACGTGCCGGGCAGCTTTGGCTATGTGGACCCCCACCTGGTCCTGACCAAGGACCGCGAGGACCCTGTCCACTACCGCATGGAGTACACGGGCCAAAGCGACGGCGTCAACCATTTTGCGGTCACGGTCACGCCCACCACCTCCGGGCTCTACTTTTACTATTTTGACCTGTATACCGATTTCCGCAAGATCTGCCGCGGCCCGGGCGCGGAAGGCCACCTGACCTGGGTGCTGGAGGACAGCTGGCAGCTGACCGTATATGAGCCGGATTTCCAAACGCCGGACTGGATCAAAAGCGGTACGATGTACCAGATCTTCCCCGACCGCTTCTATGAGGGCGACCCGGATAAGGCGATGCCCTTTGCCGACCGCATCTACCGCGCCGACAAGGAGGGTGAACCCTATTTCTGGCCCACCGAGCAGCCCGAAGGCTACCTGAATATGGACTACTTCGGCGGCGATTTCCTCGGCATCCAGAAAAAACTGCCCTATCTCAAGGGCCTGGGCGTCACCTGCATCTATCTCAACCCGATCTTTGAGGCCCACGCCAACCACCGCTACAACACGGCCGACTACCTTAAGGCCGACCCGCTGCTCGGCACCAACGAGGACTTTGCCGCGCTGTGCAAGGAAGCGTCCCGGCAGGGCATCCGCATCATTCTGGACGGCGTGTTCAGCCACACCGGTTCGGATTCGCGCTACTTCAACCGCGAAGGCCGCTACGGCCCGGGCGGGGCCTACCGCGACCGCCATTCGCCCTACCGCAGCTGGTACGATTTCGACTCCGGCTATGCCTGCGGCTACCGCAGCTGGTGGGGGTTCGAGACGCTGCCCGAAGTCGAGGAGGAATCGCCCTCCTACATCGACTTTGTCTGCGGCCCCGGCGGCGTGATCGACACCTGGCTGGGCCTGGGCGCGTCCGGCTTCCGCCTGGACGTTGCCGACGAGCTGCCCGACGATTTCATTGAAAAGATCCGCGCCGCCGTCAAAGCCCACGGCGCGGACAAACTGCTGATCGGCGAAGTATGGGAGGACGCCACCACCAAGGAGGGCTGGGGCCGCCGCCGCACCTATCTGCGCGGGCACGGTCTGGACACGACGATGAACTATCCGTTCCGCAACGCCGCCATCGACTTTGTGCGCGGGGCGGACGCCGCCGCCGTGGCCGACGCCATCCTCTCGATCTGCGAAAACTACCCCAAACCCGCGCTCGACTGCGCCATGAACTTCCTCTCCACCCACGACACCGAGCGCGCCATCACCGCCATTGCCGACGAGCCGACCAACGGCCACGACCGCTTCTGGCAGAGCGGGCGGCGCATCCCGCTGTCCCGCATGGACGACGCCGTGCGCCGGGAGCTGCTGGCCTATGCGCTGCTGTTCACGCTGCCCGGCGTGCCCTGCATCTATTATGGCGACGAGATCGCCATGCAGGGCTACCGCGACCCGTTCAACCGCGCCTACTACGACTGGAACAGCACCGAACGCCGCCTGCGCGGTCCGCTGGCGAACCTGGCCGAGCTGCGCCGCAGCTGTGACGCGTTCAAGGGCGGGGCCATCGAATGGGTCGAAGCCGCGGGGGACGTGCTGCATTTCCGCCGCGTCGGCCGCACCCAGACCGCCGAGATCATCCTGAACCGTGGCGAGCATCTGCTCGCCACCCAGGCGTTCGGCAAAGCGGCCGAAGTCAACCCGCTCGGCTTCACGATCCTTGTGGAGGACAACGCCCCCAAAAACGTCGGCTATTTCAAGATCTATTAAAGAAGATTCAAAAACACAGGCAAAACACGTCCCGTCTGCCCGGCTTTGGCCGCGCAGGCGGGGCGGCTTTTTTACCGTTTCTTTGTTACGATTAAGAAGCGGCAAAGAAAGCTGACTTTGCTTGACAGTTTTCTACAAAACCGCTATGCTTAAATCAAACCCGAAGGGAGGAGATCGTATGGGTTTTGACAGCATCGTATGGCTCGTGGCTGTGGCGGGCTTCCTTCTTCTGGAGGCTGCGACCACGGCGCTGGTCTCCATCTGGTTCGCCGCAGGCGCCGTTGTGGCGCTGATCATCAGCTTCTTCACCCGCTCCATCGTTGTGCAGTTCGTGGCGTTCGCGCTGGTCTCGGCCGTTGCGCTTGCCATCGCGCTGCCGCTGTTGGGCAGCTACCGCAAGCGCAAGGCGCCCATCACCAACGGCGCGCTGCTCTCGGTGGGCAAGCGCGGCATCGTGCTGCAGGCGATTTTGCCGGGCGAGGTGGGCCGCGTGCGCGTGGACGGTCTGGACTGGCAGGCGCGCGCCGACACCGCCCTGCCCAAAGGTTCCCGCATCGAAGTGGCGGATGCGGACGGCGCAGTTCTGGTCGTGTGCGCCGTGGAGGAAAACGAGACGACCGCCTGAACAACTGACCCCGTAAAAAAACATATAAAAGAGGAGGGACCCGTTTATGTGGCCGATTTTACTTGCTGTTCTTTTGATCGTGGTGCTGCTGGTTTTGATCCGCTGCATCGTCATCGTACCCCAGTCCAACGACTATGTCGTTGAATGGCTGGGCGTCTACAAGGAGACCTGGAGCGCCGGTTTGCACCTGAAGGTGCCGTTCCTCGAGCGCGTCGCCCGCCGCGTTTCCCTGAAGGAAGAGGTGGCCGATTTCCCGCCCCAGCCCGTCATCACGCGCGACAATGTCACCATGATGATCGACACCGTCGTGTTCTTCCAGGTCTTTGACGCCAAGGCCTACGCCTACGGCGTCAACCGCCCGATCCAGGCCATCGAGAACCTGTCCGCCACCACGCTGCGCGATATCATCGGCTCCATGTCGCTGGACGAAACGCTGACCAGCCGCGACCTCATCAACACCAAGATCACCGCCACGCTGGATGAAGCCACCGACCGCTGGGGCATCAAGGTCAACCGCATCGAGCTGAAAAACATCGAGCCGCCGGCTGAGATCCGCCAGGCGATGGAAAAGCAGATGAAGGCCGACCGTGAAAAGCGCGCCAGCATCCTGCTGGCCGAAGGCGAAAAGCAGGCCGCCATCACCCGCGCCGAAGGCGAGAAGGAAAGCGCGATCCTGCGCGCCGAGGCTGTCAAGGAGCAGAAGATCCGCGAAGCCGAAGGCCAGGCCCAGGCCCTGCTGCTTGTGCAGAAAGCCCAGGCCGACTCTGTCCGCATGCTCAACGAAGCCGCCCCCACGCAGAACATGCTCGCCTTGCGCAGCATGGAAGCGATGGAGAAGGTGGCCGACGGCAAGGCGACCAAGATCATCGTGCCCAGCGATATGCAGAACATGGCCGCCACGGTCAGCGCCATCAAGGCCCTGGCCGGGGATATGCCCGCCGCCAAGTAACGCAACTTTTTCAAGAAACAAAAAACAGCGCCCGCCCCGTTGGCTGCAAGCCGGGGGCGGGCGCTTTGTCATGCTATTTTGCGGGGGCAGGGCAGGGGCCTTACAGCAGATACGGCGCAAAGCGGTGCAGGTCGTCGATCTTGACCGTCGCCTCATAATACGCGCCGTCCGTGCGGAATTCTTCTTTCAATACGCTGCCGCGCGTGCGCAGGATATCGGCCAGCGCCAGCTTGTCATAGGGCAGCAGCACTTCGATCTGCCGCACGCGGTCGGCCATCAGTTCGTCCAGCTTCTGCAGCAGCTCCTTGAGCCCCAGGCCGGTCTTGGCGCTGGTCAGCAGCACGCCGGGGTCATACGGCGCGGCGCCGGGGAGATCGCACTTGTTGTACACCACGATCTGCGGGATGTCGCCGCAGCCCAGCGATGCAAGGACTTCGTCGGTCACGGCCAGCTGGCTGGCGGCCTCGTTGTCGCTTGCGTCGGCCACCTTAACAATCACATCGGCATAGAGCGCTTCCTCCAGCGTGCTCTTGAAGGCGTCCACCAGGTGGTGGGGCAGGCGGCTGACAAAGCCGACCGTGTCCACCAGCACGGTGTTCAGCCCGCTGGGCAGCACCAGCTTGCGCGCGGTGGGGTCCAGCGTTGCGAACAGCATGTCGGCCTCAAAAATGTCGGCGTCGCACAGCGCGTTCATCAAACTGGACTTGCCCACGTTGGTGTAGCCCACCAGCGCCACGACCGGAACGTTGTTTTTGCGGCGGGCGCGGCGGGTTTCGCTGCGGCGCTTTTCCAGCTCTTTCAGGCGGCTTTCCAGGTGCTCGATGCGGTGGTGCAGGTGGCGGCGGTCCAGCTCCAGCTTGGTCTCGCCCGCGCCGCGGCGCGCGCCCCCGCCGCCGGCCCCGCCGCCGCCCTGGCGGCTCAGGCTTTCGCCCAGGCCCTGCAGGCGCGGCAGCTGGTAGCGCAGCATCGCCAGCTCGGTCTGCAGCTTGCCTTCGTTGGTCGTCGCGCGGCTGCGGAAGATTTCCAAAATCAGCATGGTGCGGTCCAGCACTTCCACCTGCAGCGCGGCGGACAGGTTGCGGATCTGGCTGCCGGAAAGCTCGCCGTCAAAAATGGCGGCCTCCGCCCGCGTGTTTGCGCACACAAGGCGCGCTTCCGCCACCTTGCCCTCGCCCAGCATCGTGGCCGCTTCCGGCACGCTGCGCTTCTGGGTCACAGCGGCCACGGCTTCCATGCCGTTGGCTTCGGCCAAAGCGGCCAGCTCGTCCAGGCTGCGCGCGGCGTCAAAGCGGCCCTGGTCCAGGCTCAAAAGCACCACGCGGACCGGCGCGGAGCCTTCGTCCTGCGGTGGGAAAGGGTCCAGCGGGTCGGTCTCTTCGCCGCCCAGCAGCGGGTCGCTGCCAAATTCGCTGAAATCAAGCGTCAAATCGTCCATGAAACTCTCCTTTGTTGGGGGAAAAGGCTTTCACTGCGGGGGTGTGCGGCGGGCCGCCAGCTTGCGCAAAAGGCCCATCGCCAGCTGCCACAGCTTTTGCAGCTGCGGGCGGTACAGTGTGCAGTAAACAAACAGGATGGCGGCCACCGCCGCGAACTTGAGCCAGAAATGCTCATAGAACACGACGCCCGCGGCTGTCGCCGCCAGCGCCAGCAAAAAGCCGGATACCGTGCGCGGGATGTTGGGGATGGTGCGGTAGTAGTACTGCCCGGTCACGGTGCGGTACAAAAACATCACCGCATTGCCCGCCACCAGCGCCACCGCCGCGCCGGTCACGGAAAACGGCGGCACCAGCCACAGGCAGATCAGCACCTCGGCCAGCACGCCCACGGCGACGCCGATTGTGTCGTGGTGCGGCCGCCGCGCAATGGAGTTGCCGTACACCGTGCCCTCCATCAAAATCAGGAACACCGCGGCCAGCATCATCAGCGGGAAGAACCGCTGGCAGGCCGCCTTGCCCGGGAACACCAGAAAGATGATGTCCTCAAACATCACAAGGCAGCAGAAAAAGCCGAAGATCAAAAAGTTGAGCAGGTCGTGGATGCGGCCGATGCGCGCCTGCTCGGTGCGGTAGTGCGCGTACACATACGGCCCCCAGTAGGTCGAAAACCCGGCCTGCACCGTCGTGACCAGCAGCGAAAGCTGGTAAGCGAACGAGAACAGCCCCTGCCCGGTCGCGCCGCTGTAGGACGCAAGGAAGGAAAGCGCCACGCTCTGGAACAGCGGCGTCAGCACGGCGGCCGGGGCCAGCGCGATGCTGTAGGGCACCATCTGGCGGTAGACGGTTTTGTAGGGCAGGGCAGGGGCTTTCAGCGGCGCTTTGGCTTTGAACCAGAACGCGACGGCCACGCAGCCGAAGCTCGCCACCGCAGCGGCAATGAACACCCAGGTCCTGTGCGTGAAAAAGCCGGGCAGCAAAAACAGCAGGTTCAGGCACGCCTGCATCCACAGCGTTTCGGCCGTGTAGGCCTTGACGTTGTTTTCCAGGCGCAGCAGTACGTTGAGATACCGCACCAGCATATACAGCGCCGCGTTCAAAAACAGAAACGGCACCAGCACGGCCCCGCCGGCCCCCAGGCCGAACGCCGTCGCCAGCGGCCCGGCAAAAAACACCGAGCCCACCAGCCCCACGGCGGCCATCACCAGCAGCGAAAGCCGCGTGCAGGCCGCAAACATCGTGCGGCCGGTCGCGCCTTCGGGCGGTTCATGGTAAAAGCGCAGCAGGCCCTGGTCCAGCCCCAGCATGCCGACGTTCATCAGCGAGGTCGTGTAGGCCATGAACGCGGCGGGCACGGCGTAGCTGTCCGGCGGCAGGATGCCTTTGACGATGAGCGCCGCGCCGCTGATCAAGAAGCCCAGATAGGTCGCGACCGAATACTTCATCAGGTTGCCCAGAAAAGACTCCTGCTTTTTGGGCGTTGCGCCCTGCTTTGCAGAATCAGGCATAGCAGCTCCTTTGTCAGTGTACATACGGGCGGATGCGCGCGGTCATCGCCTCGATCTCGGCGGGCGGGATGTAGGCTTTGTCCACATAGCCGTAGATGCGCTGGGCGAACTGTGCCAGCGGCGGGCAGAAAGCGAACACCCTGCGCGGTTCCCACTTGCGCCGGTAGAGGAAATGCACGCCCCACAGCGCGCAGTATTTCAGCAGGTTGAAATGCGGGGTGAACCCTTCGCCCATCGGGGCGTCGCGCGGCGGTTCTTTGTACACGGTCTCAAGCAGGTCGGCCATGCGCAGGTAGGCCGGGCGCGGGCTGGGGTCAAAGTATCCCTCAATGACCTCCCGCTCAATGGGGAAGGGCGGGTCCTGCTCCGCCATCGCGGCGCAGAAATCCTCGTAATTCGTCACATACCGCGCGCCTTTGTAGATGACCGGGTCGTACTCGTGCTCGATCGGCGCAGGGCGCAGGATGTGGCAGCTTTTGCCCGCCATGTATACCTCGGCAATGGCGGTGCTCATCCAGATCGAGATCGAATCCGCCGCCACGATCCACTGTTTGACCGAATCGGCAAAGATCACATGGAAGTTGGGCCGCTTTTTGGCCAGCGCTTCCAGCGCCGGGCTGTTCCACTCGCTCGGGTGGCGGCGGTAGACAAGCTCCACCTCCGGGTGGTCGCCCAGGTAGGCGTCGAACCAGCGCAGCGTTTCGGTCATCGAAACGCGGTTGGTGGCGGCAAAGCCGCTGAAATCGGTGCCCGCCATTTTGGAAAGCTCGGCCACCTCCTCATCCGACATGCTCGCATAGCCAAAGCTCGAGATGTACAGATGCAGCTGCTTGGCGGGGTCCAGGCCGAACTCCCGGCATAAGGCGGCCTTGTCTTTGAAATACCCCTTGAACTCCGGCCGCAGGAAATCCATCATCACCGCGCCGGTCACCGGCGTGTTTTTCGCTTCCATGCCGTGCGCCTGCAGCCGGGCGGCCGTGCGCTTGCCCCAACAGGTCTGGATACAGCGCTTGGCGTTGCCGTTCATGTTGAACCAGTCGCCTTCCTCCTGCGTGTCGGACAGCATCTGCTCCCAGTGCAGGTTGACGATCTTGTTGCAGCGGCCGATGTTGTTGTACACATGGCTGTTGATGGCTTCGTTGTCGTACATGCAGCTGGCCACCAGCACCTCCGGCTTGTCCTTGCCGAACAGGCGGCGGTACTTGGGGTCCAGCAGCTGGCGGATCTCCACGGTATAGCCGCGGCGTTCCAGTTCCAGTTTGAGCAAAAGGTCGCTCTCATACTCGCGTACCGTGTGCTCGTAAAGAATCAAAAAATCAAGTGCCATTGGCGTTTCTCTCCCGTCAGGCGCCCGCGCGCAGGGCGTTCACATCGGCGAACAGTTCCCGGGTCCAGTCCGGCAGGCCGTAGAGCTCGTCCAGGTGGAAGCCGTCAAAAAACTGCGTGTCGTCGTCGGTGATGCAGCTGCCGCCCCACTCGTAGTCAAGGATCTGCAGTCCGGTGTCCGCCTGCCAGCTCTGCAAAAGCGGCAGCACCGTGTTCTGCATCGCATCGTCGATGCCGTACTTTTCACACACTTCGCTGCGCACGTTTTCCGCCATTGGCGGCAGCACGATGGTCAGCGCCACGCCTTTGGCCTTGCAGCGAAAGGCCAGCTGTTCCAGCCGCGCGAGCTGTTCGTCGTTGACGCCCCAGTCCCGGCAGCGGCTATCGATCAGCGCCGGGTATTCATACAGGCGGCGGTGCAGCGGCAGCGTATTGCCCTCGTCGTCCAGGTAATCGGCCGGGCCCCAGTCGCCGGACTCGATGGTGTCCGGCGTGTTGCGCACCCAGTTCATGAACATGGTCAGGGCGTTGACGTTGTATTCAAGGTTCAGGCAGTAGGCCAGCGGGTTGACCAGCGTCTCTTCCAGCGCCGAAAAACGGTCGGTGTCATACCCGTCGTTGACGGTGTAGAAGGAAAGCTCGAACAGGATCTCGTCCACCTCGTGCCCGGAGCTCAGCACAAAGTTGGCCAGGTCGATGCTCTCGCGCAGGCTGGCCCCGCCAAAAGCCAGGTTTTGCCACGGCCGGCCGGAGACTTCCTCCACAAGCGCCATATCAAAATGGGCCAGGCGGCTGTCCCCGACGATCAGGCTGCGCCCCGGGTCCTGCTGGTAGGCGCGCACGCGCGCCACCGGCTGGCTGGAATCGGTGTCCGCCTTGAGCCCGAAATAGTTGTTCGGCTCAAAAGCGATGAAAAACGCCAGCCACACATATACGGGGACCAGCACCAGCGCCAGCCGTTTGAGGATATGTCCCATACCCACGCACCTTTCAAACGATCAATAATTGGCGTACAGGCCAAACCCGGCGCTGCCGCCGAACCCGCCGCCCTGCATGATGTAACCGATCAGGATAAACGCCGCCAGACCCAGGTACAGCGCCAGCCGCCGCCCGCGGGGCAGCGCGGCGACCGTCTCCTCAGCCGGGGCGTTGCGGAAACCGAAGCACCGGCGCGCGTCCAGCCAGACGCCCAGCGCCAGCGCCAGCGCCGCGAACGCATAGTACGCCCCGACCATCAGGCCGTTTGCGTAAAAGCCGTTGTAGGCCACGCTGTACAGCTCCGATGCGAACCGCGCCGGGGCCAGCCCGGCGGCAAGCCCGCCCAGATAGCCGAAGCAGTCGCCCACCGTGCCGGTGCCGGAGCCCATGCGGAAGAACACCATGCTCAGCGTCCACAGCGCAAACACCCCGGCCCGCTTGGCCCACAGCACCCGCGCCGGGGCCTTGCGTTTGGGCTTGCCCAGGCGGCGGTGCAGCAGTTCTTCGCCCACGCGGTACAGCGCCTGCAAAAGCCCCCACAAAACAAACGGGGCCGTGCTGCCGTGCCAGAAACCGGAGACAAAAAACACGATAAATACGCAGACCTCGGGCGGCAGCCGCCGCAGGCGGCTGCCGGTCAGGCGCTCGGTGTCGGCCCAGGCCAGCGGCATGAACAGGTAGTCCTGCAGCCAGGAAGAAAAGCTGATGTGCCACCGGCTCCAAAAGCCGGAAAAGTTCGTTGCAAAAAACGGCGTCTTGAAGTTTTCCGGCAGCTCCAGGCCCAGCAGCAGGCCGGTGGCCCGGGCCAGCTCAGAGTAGCCGCTGAAGTTGAAGTAGAGCTGGAAGGTGTAAAACACCGCCGCCAGCACCCGCATCGGGCCGCCGTAATTCTGCCATGCGCCAAACACTTCATCCACCAGCACGCCCAGCACGTCGGAAACGGCCACCATCTTGAACAGCCCCAGCGCATACAATCGCAGCGCCCGCACGGTGCGCGCCGCGTCAAAGCGGTGTTCCTGTACAAGCTGGGGGATCAGCTGCCCGGCGCGGGGGATCGGACCCTGCGTCACGGTGCCGAAAAACATCAAAAACAGCGCATAGCGCAGCGGGCTTTTTTCGACCTCACAGTCGCCGCGCGCCGCGTCGATCAGATAGGCGATGGCCGCAAAGCTGTAAAAGCTGATGCCCAGCGGCATCACGATGGCAAACGGCAGGCCCAGCGCCGTTTCCAGAAAACCGAAATACTTGAAAAACGCGAGGATCGCAAGGCTGCCAATGACGCCCAGGCGCACAAACGCTTTCTTGTGCGCGCCGCCGCGCCAGCCAAGGCCGCGCCCGCACAGGTATGAAAACGCGCAGATAGCCAGCGTGACGGCCAGGTACCCGGCGCTGCCCATCGAGACCGAGGCCACGGCGTAAAACACCCACGAAGCCGCCAGCAAAAACGGCGGCTGTACGCGCTGCGGCAGGTGCAGGTAGACGGCGGCCACGACCACGAGAAACACAAGATATTGGATGCTGTACAGGCCCACGCGGGGTCCTCCCTTCGGGTGTGCGGGCGGCGCGGCGGCAGCGCCGCCGCAGCCCATACGGAATTGATTTATTATACCTCTTTTTAATGCGCCTGTAAAGCAAAGCCGCGCCGGGCGGGCCCCGGGCGCCGCCGCACCCCGCCCGGCGATGCGCTCACTTGACTTTTTGCATGAATTTTACGCCGGAATCTATAAATTTCCGTTGAAATTTACCGATGAATGGAATACAATAAAGAGTAACAGGAACCCAAAACGTGCTGCGCGGGGCTGCTTTTCCGCGCGCACAGAAACGAGGTGCGTTATGGAAAATTATAACCCGTTGCTGGTGGGCAACGACAGCCCTGCCAAGTTCATCACCATCGGTGAAGTCATGCTGCGCCTGACCCCGCCGAACTACGAAAAGATCCGCATGGCCACCAGCTTTGAGGCCAGCTACGGCGGCAGCGAGGCCAACATCGCCCTCGCCCTGGCCAACCTGGGCGTGGACAGCACGTTTTTCAGCGTCGTGCCCAATAACTCTCTGGGCAAGAGCGCGGTGCGCTGGCTGCGCTCCAACGACGTCCACTGCACCCCGATGATCCTCTCCACGCCGGAGGAGACCCCCACCCACCGCCTGGGTACTTATTACCTCGAGACCGGCTACGGCATCCGCCCCAGCAAAGTCACCTATGACCGCAAGCACAGCGCCTTCACCGAATATGACCTGAACCGCGTCGATGTGGACGCTCTGCTCGACGGGTTCGACTGGCTGCACCTTTCCGGCATCACGCCCGCTCTGTCGGACAGCTGCGCGTTCTTTGTGCTGCGCTGTCTGGAAACGGCCAAAAAGAAGGGCCTGACCGTCAGCTTTGACGGCAACTTCCGCAGCCGCCTGTGGACCTGGGAGGCCGCGCGCGATTACTGCACCAAGTGCCTGCCGTATGTCGATGTGCTGTTCGGCATCGAGCCTTACCACCTGTGGAAGGACGAGGAAGACCACAGCAAGGGCGACTGGAAGGACGGCGTGCCGCTGCAGCCCAGCTATGAGCAGCAGGATGAGGTCTTCCAGCATTTCATCGAGCGTTACCCCAACATCAAGTGCCTGGCCCGCCATGTGCGTTACGCCCATTCCGGCTCCGAAAACAGCCTCAAGGCGTTCATGTGGTACGAAGGCCATACCTTCGAGAGCAAGCTGTTCACCTTCAACATCCTCGACCGTGTCGGCGGCGGCGACGCCTTCGCCAGCGGCCTGATCTACGCAATGGTCCACAACTACCGCCCGATGGACATGATCAACTTTGCCGTCGCTTCCAGCGCCATCAAGCACACGATCCACGGCGACGCCAACATCACCGACGACGTGCAGACCATCCGCAACCTGATGAACATGAACTACGACATCAAGCGGTAAACGGCCGCCTGTCATCCCTGCAAAAATAGAAAAACCGGGGCGCCGCGCATTGGTTTGCGCGGCGCCCCGGCTGCTTTTTGGGGGATATGGCTTTACTTTTGGCTTCCGGCGGCGCCGTAGGCGTCCAGCTCCGCCACCAGGGCGTCCAGCTCGGCCTGGCTGAAACCGATCAGCGAAAGGGTATATTCCCGGTAGCGCATCGTCTGCGGTTCTACCTCGCCCCAGCCGCCGCAGCTGCGCAGCACCGAACCCTCTGGCGCGCCCGCCTGCAGTGGGCCGAACAGCGCCGTCTCGTGCTGTGTCACCACCGGCTCCACCGGTTCATACAGCGTCAGGGTCATTTCTTCGCAGTCATAGTAATCGTTTTGGTCGGTTTCCAGGGCCGCCAGCGCAAACCCGGCAATGTCCAGCTTGGTTGTCTCCATACCGGCGTTGCCGGTACTCACCAGGCGGGCGCTGTCGGTCAGCGCGGTGTGCACCAGCACACGCTGGTATTCCGGCCCGTAGTAGGCCAGGTTCACGCTGTTGACCTGGCTTTGCACCTCCTGCGGCAGGTCCCAGAGGACGGCGGTCCACGCTTCGCCGTTTTCCTCGCCGGTCTTTACGGTCGCTTTGGCGGCCTCGATCTGTGCGGGCGTGAAGTAGGGCGTGATCGAGCCATGGGCAAATTCATACCGCTCCGGCAGCGCCTGGGGCAGCCACAGCGCGGCCCCGGTCCCGGCCAGCTTCTGCCGCAGCGCGGCCTCTTCATCGGCAGGCCACTTGGCCACGTCCATACCGGCGGCCGAACCCCGGGCGTCACCGGTCACATTGGCCAGCACCTGGCCGTAGACGGCCGTGTTCAAAAAGTCCAGCATCGGCGTGCCGGAACTCACAACCTCGCCGTTTTCATCGTAGACGCAATACTGTTTGTCCCAGGTTTCGGGCCATTCGTCGCGGTCGTCGTGGATCGTATCCCGCCAGTTGGGGTCGGTCTCGGCCAACCGGTGCATCTCCATAGCCGTGTCGGAACCATCGCCGCTGTACGGCTCGCCGGGCAGCAATTCCACCGTCTCGCCGGTGGTCCAGTCGTGGATCACAAAGCCGCGCAGGGCGGCTGCGCCCATCAGCAGCAAGGCGGCCGCGGCGGCTGCGGCCAGCACGGCCACGCGGGTGTGCCTGCGGCGCGGCGGCGCGGCCAGCCGGGCGGCCACCGCGGGCCACAGGTCGCGCAGCGGGGGTGTTTCAGCCGTCAGGCGCCGGCGCAGGCGCGCGTCCAGCGCATCGTTTTCAAATGGATGCTGTTTGTTCGCGTTCATGGGTGTCCTCCTTTCTCGGGCGTGCCGTCTTCGCCAAGCAGCGCGGACAGCCGCCGCTTGGCGCGGCAGCAGCGGTTGCGCAGATAGTTTTCGCTTTTCCCGTGGATGGCGGCCAGCTCACGGTAGCTCAGCCCTTCCACGACCTGCCCCCATACAAGGGCGCGGTCGGCAGGGGGCAGCGCATCCAGCGCGGCGCGCACCTCCACGCCCAGCCAGGGGGCCGGTTCCGCCTGCGCGGGCGCCGGTTCGCGGCGGGCTTCGCGCCTGGCGCGGCGCAGCTGGTCCAGCGCGTTGCGGCAGGTGACGCGGTACAGCAGCGGGCGCAGCATCGTGTCCGGCCGCAGCCGCGCGCGGCGCTGCCAGACCTTCAAAAACGCGGTCTGCACGGCGTCTTCGGCGTCGGCCCAGCTGCCCAGGATGCCCGCCGCATAGCGCAGCAGTTCCGCCTGGTATTGCCGCACGGCCTGTTCCAGCGCGGCTTCATCGGCCAGGGGGCCTTTTGGTCGTTCCATGCGATCCCTTCTTCCGTTGTGGAATGTTGAACGGTCCTGCAAGTCCTTTCACCCCTATAACGCCGCGCGCCGGCCGTTTGTATCACAGCGCAGAAAATAAAAGCGGCGCAGCCGTGTTGGCTGCGCCGTGCAGACTGTCGAAAAAGTTAAAAAACGTCGCCGTCGGCGGACATGCGCCGACGACGGCGACACCGACAGGGAAATTTTACGGCAAATTGTGTGCGAGGAGCGTTAGCGACGAGTGCGCGATTTGCCGTGAAATTTTGTCGAAGGGGATTCCAAAGG
>DWXD01000059.1 GCA_019119365.1 Candidatus Gemmiger stercoripullorum
CTGGTGCTGAGTGGAAACAACGAGCCAATGCAGGGAAGCAACCAATTCATCGCCCCTTAAATCTTTCCACGCAATGCAGGAACCAACAATTTCATTTTTTTCATTGACTGCAAATACACATCTTTTTGCAACATCAAGAGTCTTGTTTGAACAATAAGTTGAGATGAAATACTGCTCTGCTTCCTCAGCCGAGTCAAAGTCCCCGATTTCATATTCAAGCTGTGCCCACTTTTGCTCATCGCCGCTTTGATACATACGAAATTCATAGCCATTTTGCAAAGCAGGTTCAGCATTCAAATAACGGTCACACCGAAGAATTGTATTATAAAATGGTATCGTTCTGTCTAACATTTGATTTTACACTCCTTAAAATTTCAAGTTGAGATTATTAAATGAAAGAAACCAACACACTTTCTCAGTGTATGCTAGTTCTTCTGCTTTCATTTGTCATCAAGATTTCCATTTGTTTCTGAACAACCATATTTTGTTTTATGCTTCTCGCTTGCGGTTCAATGTTACCGTAGTAAAATTCTTCAATAAAGTTTTTCATTATGTAATCCTCCGTTATAAATTGAATTATCCTTACAATTCAATCATTTTGGCTGACTACAAAAGCGGAAGGGAGACAACTTCTTTACGAAGTGCCTCCCTTGCAGGGGCGCTTTTTGTTTTGTTTTAAATGATGACCCACTGCAGCAGAATGCCGCACAGCGAGCCGCCCGCCCAGAGCAGGCCGGTCATGAAAAGGTTCTGCTTCCAGCTGGGGTTGACGCGCCAGAGCACGGCCAGGCCGATGCCCGCGCCCGCGCACAGCCCGGCGAACAGGCTGCCGAAGCTGATCGCGCCCTGGGCGTACAGCTGCGCAAGCAGCACGCTGGACGCGCAGTTGGGGATGAGCCCGACCAGCGCGGCCGCCATCGGCTGGAACACGCCCATGTTGAGCAGGAAAGCCGTGATGGCCGCTTCGCCGATCCATTCAAACGCAAGGCCGATCAAAAAGCTGAACAGCAGAATGAACAGGAAAATTTCAACCGTGTGGCGCAGCGCCGCCAGCAGGATACCGCTGTGTTCCTCGTGCTCCTCGTGGCAGTCGACTTCGTCGGCATGGCCGGCGTAGCCGCCGTACAGCCCGGCGGGCAGCACGCGGCGCAGCGGCACATCAAGCAGGAAACCCGCCGCAACGCCCGCGGCCACCTTACCGCCCAGCAAAAGCGGCAGCGCGCCCCACATGCCCGGCTCGGCGGCCAGCAGCGGGACGGCTTCGTCGCTGGTGGCGACGAACACGGCCAGCAGCGTCCCCGGCGTGATGACCCGGCTGGCGTACAGGTTGGCCGCCAGCGCCGAGAAACCGCACTGCGGCACGCAGCCCAGCACCGCGCCGGGCACAAAGCCCCAGCGGCCGCCGCCCGCCAGCGCGCGCTCGATGCGCTCGCCGTGGTGGCGTTCGAGCCATTCGATCAGAAGATAGGCAAGGAAAAGGAAGGGCAGCATGGGCAGGCTGTCCTCAAAGGCGTGCGTCAGCACATGGAAGATCATATGGGTCATGAAGGGTCCTTTACAGTCAGGGGGCCGCGCCGGGGTCTTCCTCCAGGCGGCGCAGCAGGCGCACGGTGCGGCGGATCTGTTCCGCCGGGATGCGCGCGCGGAAGCGCTCCATGCTGCGCGGCGAGAAGGGGATCACGTCGGTAAAGGCGGGGAACCCCAGGAAATATTGCAGATACGGGCTTTCGCGGATCAGCGCGACCGTCTCGCGGTCAGACACGCCGAGCGCCGCCCGGATGACCAGGCAGCCGTAGGCCACCCGCGCCGGAAGGGCCACCTTGCCCGCGCGGCCGAAATGGCCGCTGTATTCCCGCTCCACGGCGTCCCAGTCCACAGCCGCCGCCAGGCGCACCCAGCGGTTCTGTTCGGCCAGATCCCCGTGGTAAGGGGGCAGGTAGTCATAGATGCTCATTTGGTGTTCGCGCGTGCGGTACAAGGCCAGCCCTCCTTTATCATTTGCACCCCGCGTGGTTCAATACCGCTGCAGCAGCGGGAACACAAGGGCCAGCGCCGCCCACACAGCCTGGTACAGCACCAGCGCGGGCAGCGGCAGCGCAGCGATGCTGCCCGCCAGCACCATGATGACGGCCAGCAGGCAGGACAGCAGCACCGAGGCGGTCAGCACCATCGAGCCTTTGCGCTCGGCCGTGGCCGCGCCCGCGGCGGCCTCCAGACCGCCGACAAAGCTGGCGAAGCTGCCCAGATGCAGCATGTTGCCCTCGCTTTCCGGCAGCCAGGCCGTGGCCGGTTCCAGCGCCTTGCGGGCGGCGGCGTCCAGCACGCGCACGCTGCCGGTGGGCAGCGCGTAGGCGGCTTCCAGCAGCGTTTCGTCGCAGTTGAAGTCGTCGCCGTCCACAATCAGCGAAAGGCCGGAGCTGCGCAGGCCGTCGAGCACGACGGCGGTGTCGGGGTCGCCCTGGTAGGCGACAAGGAACATGCTGAACAGCTTGCCGGACACGGCCAGATAGATCACGCGCCGCTGGTTGACGGTGTGGCGCTTTTCATAATCCAAGCTGGGCAGCTGGATGCCGAAGCGCTGCATGAGCTTGCGGTTGCCCGCCAGCGCGCGCTCGCCGTTGATCCAGCCGACATGGCCTTCGCCGTAGATCGTCTCGAAGTCGTCGACCTGGCTGAGCAGCTTGCGGTTGTCGCCGATCATGCCGAGAAAGACCTCCCGCAGCGTCGGCGCGCTCTGCGCAAGCATCGAAGCCGCGTAGGTGATGGCCTGGTCGATGTGGTCTTTCTGGACCGGGCGGATGCCGCACAGCCGCACGCAGCCGCTGGGGAAAAGATCCCGCGCCGAGACCTGGATCACATTGATGCGGCCGAGCTGGCGGATGTCGCGCCAGCCGGGCACGACCGCGCCGACCTGGGCGGCGCTGCGCTGCATCAGCCGCGCGGGCACGGCGGACAAAAGCGTGCCCGCCAGCGGCGCGCCGATGCACAGCACCGCCGCCAGCGCCGTGAAGGCGAGCCCGGCGTCGCGCCGGTACAAAAGCGTGAACAGCAGCGAGACCAGCGCGCAGACGCCCGCGATGCGCGCGAGCTGCTGCTGGTTTTTATCGGAGGTGCGGCGCGCGCCGCTGGCCTGCACAAAGCCGCGCAGCAGGCGCGTGGGGCGGCTGACCAGAACGCTGGGGTGCGGCTGGTCCAGCCCGCGGGTGACGGCGCGCAGCACGCCCGCGTCCTGCAGGCGGTAGGCCACGGCGTGGTCCACCCCGGCGCTGACAAGCTGGAAGTTGTCGCGCGCGGTGACGGCGTCCAGCCGCTTGCCCAGGGTGTTGAAGCACAGCAGCAGCGCCGCCGGGCCCGCCATCAGGCACATGCGGTCCGGCGCGTACCAGTCCGGCTGGATCAGAAAGACCAGGCACTGCACGGCCGCGGCCGCGGCCGCCAGGGCGGGCATGGTATCGGCCGTGGGGCCCTTGACCAGCCCGGCCAGCCCGGCGGCCATCGTGCGCCAGCACAGCCCGGCGCACACAAGCAGCAGCACCAGCATGGCGGCCGGCAGCGGCGTTTTGCCCACCGCCGGGTCCAGCGGGCCGGGCATGGGCAGGCCAAGCCCGGCGGCCGCAGTGCCCAGGTAGAGCATGACCAGCGCCGCCGCGCCCGCCACAATGGCCGCCACGGTCAGGCTGAGCACCTGGGTGTCCAGGTCGCGGCGGATGGCGGGGGCGTCTGCGGTGTTTTCGTATTCATGGCGGCGGGCCGGGGCGGCTTCCGCCTCCTCCTCAAACGGGGGCTCGGCTTCCGCTTCGCCCTCGTCGTCCGGCGTGCCGTCCAGGCGGACCCCGGCGCGCCGGGCCGCCTTTTGGGCGGCGGCGGGCGGCTCGCGGTCCGTCTCGGCGTCGGGGTCGGTCAGCACAGCGGCCGCGCGGGCAAAGCGGTCCTCCACCGCGCCGGCCGGGGCCTCGTCCTCCCCGTTGATGGATTCCTCAATGCCGCGCACAAAATCCATCGTGTCCGGGCGCGGGCCCGGGCGCGTGTTGTACGAAAGCTGCGCCGAAAAGCCGGTGGAGGCCGGTGTTTCGGCCCCGGGGGCGGCTTCGGCCGCCGGTTCGCTGAACAGCGGCGTTTCGCCGGTCGGGCTCTGTTCGGCTTCGGCCGCCGCGGGCGGCTGCGCGCCGGGGGCTTCGACCGGCGTCAGGTTGGTCGTAAAGCCGCTGTGGGCCGGGCGGGCCGGTTCGTCCCCGGCCGCGATCCCGGCCAGGCGCACCTCGCCGGTCAGCGTGCGGGCCCGGTCGGGCGTGAGCTCCTCAAACGTATCGGCCCGCGCCTCCTGCGGCGCGGGCGCAGGCGCGGGGGCAGGGGCAGGTGCCGGGGGCGTTTGCTGGCGCACCGGCTGCGGCACAATGACGCCGGTCGAGGTCATGACCGGCTCGCCGACCGGTTCCACGACCGGCGAATCCGGGTCCTGCACGGGCGCGGGGGCCGCTTTTTTGTTCTGGCCGGGCGTAAACTCGACCGTGTTGCGCTTTTTGCGGTAGATGGTGCCGGTGGCCCCGCCGCGGGCCGGGGCGCGCAGCGCGTCCCGCAGGCCGCCCAGCGTGCCGGTGGAGGCCGGGGCGTCCGGCATTTCTTTGGTGATGGGCGCGGCCGTGCGGCCCTGCGCCGGGAACTGGCGCGAATGGTAGACCGTTTTCTGCGGCGCGGGCATCAGGTCCGGCAGCGTGCCGGTGGTGGATTCTTCCAGGTGGAAGCTCGCATAGGTATCGCCGGGGTCCGCCTGCTGGGCCGGGCGCGGCGCGGCGCGGCGGCCGAACAGCCCGCCGAACAGCCCGCCGAACAGCCCGCCGCGGCGCGGCTGCGGGTCATACGCGCCGGTAAACTCGCCGGTATCGGCCAGGTGCAGCGTCTGGGTCCCGGCCTGTTCGCCGGGGTCGCCGGTGTAACCGAGAGAGGTATCGCCGAACTCGCCGGTGTATTCCTCCTCGTAGTTTTCTGTTTCGTATTCCTCTTTGTAATTTTCCGCGTACTGCTCTGCGCGCGGTTCCGGCGCAGCGGGCGCGGGGGCCGGGGCGGCGGGGGCTTCGGGCTCCGCTTCTTCGCGGCGGCCGCCCAGCGAAACATTGATGGGCACGAAAGCGCCGGTATCCTCGGCTTTGCCCAGGCCGAACAGGCCGCGCTTTTTGCGGCCCGGGTCGCGCAGCCTGCCGCTGGCGTCGGGCACGACGGCGGCGGTCTTGCCAAAGAACTGCTGGAACTGCTCCTTGCCCATGTTCAGCGCCTGGCTGTCCGCCTGCTGTGCGCCGGGGGCCATCTTGATCAGGAAGTTTTTGATGATGCTGGTGCGGGTCGTATCGCCGAAGGTCTCCCCGCGCGCCGCGGCAGGCTGGGCCTGCTGTGCGGGCGGCTGCTGTACAGGCGCTTGCTGCGCGGGGGCCTGCCGCACCGGCGCCTGTGCGGGTGCCTGGCGGACCGGCTGCTGGACCGGCTGTGCCGGGGTCTGCCGGACCGGCCGGGCCGGGGCCTGCTGCACGGGGGCCTGCTGTACGGGGGTCTGGCGCACCGGCGGCTGCGCCGAGGCCTGGCGGGCGGGCTGCTGCGCCGAGGCCTGGCGGGCGGGCTGCTGCGCCGGGGCCTGGCGGGCGGGCGGCTGCGCCGGGCGCGCGGCCGGGCGGGGCTGCGCGGGGGCTTCGGCGCGGGGCGCGGCCTTCTTCATTTTTTTGACAGAGGGCAGGTCGCCCAGGATATCGTCAAGCACGGCGGTGGAGAAGCGGTCCTCCGCCTCGGCGTCGCTGCCGTCGATCTCCACGGCCGGCAGGTCCTCGCGGCCGATCGGCCCCAGCGTGCCGTTGCCGCCGGGCGTGCCGGTGTCTATGCCCACGCTGCGCAAAATCTCGTCCACCTTGCGGTCGTTGAGGCTTTCGCGCACGTCGTCCCGGGTTTGCTGGTGGCTGAGTTCCGCCAGAATCCGGTCGACCGAATCATTCGTGCGTTTGCTTGGCATGTTCGTCTCTCCCCTTCCCGCCCTGGCCGGGCAGGGCGGCGGCTTTGCGCCGCTGCATGATATCGTACAAAAGGATGCCCGCCGCGACCGAAACGTTGTAGCTGTCCACGCCGCAGCCGGGCGCGGCCATATCCAGCGTGACGGCGGCGTCGCACAGCTTGCGGGTCAGGGCGGCGGGGCCGCGGCCCTCGCTGCCCAGCACAAGCGCGACCGGGCCGCGCAGGTCGGTCTTTTGCGGCGAAGCGCCGCCCAGGTCGGCGCAGTAGACAAAGATGTTTTTTTCTTTCAGCGTGCGGATGGCCGTGGCCAGGTTGGCCACACGGGCCACCGGCAGGCGGGCCGCCGCCCCGGCGCTGGCTTTCATGACCGTACCGGTCACGCCGACGCCGCCGCGCCGCGGGATCACAACGCCGTGCGCGCCGCACAGCAGCGCCGAGCGGATGATCGCCCCGAGGTTGTGCGGGTCCTCGATGCCGTCGCACAGCACAAGGAAAGGCGGTTCGCCGCGGCTGGCCGCCAGCGTGAGCAGGTCTTCGAGCTCGGCGTACCGGATGCCGGTGGTGCGCAGGGCCACGCCCTGGTGCTCGGCCGTGCCGCAGAGTTTCTGCAGCTTGCCCGCAGGCATGCGCTTGACGACCGCCCCGGCCGCGCGCGCCAGCGCCGTATAGTACCCGGCCGCGCGCGCATCCAGGCTGTCCGCCAGCAGCAGGGTGTCGGCGCCGCTGCCGCTGCGCAGCACTTCGGTCACAGGGTTTTTGCCCCAGACGAGACCGGTGTCGCGTTCGGCCGGTTTATCGTTGATTTTTTCGGGTTTGGGTTCGTATTTTTGTGCCATTCGTTTTCCTCCGGCGCCGCTTTGGGGCCGCGCCGCATCCCGCGGGATGTCTGTCCAAACTTCTCAAGCCCGCAGCAGGGCCCCGATATACAGATACAGTATACCACAAAGCGCCCCCGCTTGTCACCCCCAACCGCAGCGACAAAAGTACAGATTTTTCCCCGCGCGCCCCACCCTGCCCCGCGCGCTGCTGCGTGGTTTATACAGGGCGTAGAACCGCCTTTTCCCCACCCGGGTGTTGAAAACTCTGTGGAAAGCGTGGAAAACCCGCTCGCCATGCGGTTTTGCGTGCGGGGCGGGGCGGGGTTTTCAACAGCGTGTGGAAAATCTTTCCACATAACGGTTCGGATAAACCGGCGTGTCAAGGCGGCAAAATTCTGATTTTCGCGCCCGATATCCCGAAATTTCGCGCAGTTTGCCCAAAGCCTTTTTCCCCGCCCGGGCGCGCCGGCCGGTGTGCGCCGCCGCGGGCGAAAAGTTCATCCCGCCGGGGTCGAAACGCGGTTGCGTTTTGGCGTTTGGCCCTATATAATGGGGATATGTGCTGAAAAACAAGCGGAAAGGAGCCTGCGCATGACGTTCACCTCGCTCGGGTTTTTGCTGTTCTTTCCGGCCGTGTGCCTTGTCTGGTTCTGCCTGCCCGCCCGGGTCAAACCGGCCTGGCTGCTGGCGGCCAGCTATTGGTTTTACGCCTGTGCGGACTGGCGCGGGCCGTTTTTGCTGGCGTTCACAACGGTGTGGAGCTACGCGGCCGCGCGGGCGCTGGCCAGCCCGAAGACCCGGTCCCGCCGCGCGGTGCTGGCCGCCGCCGCGGCGGTGCTGGCCGGGCTGCTGGCGCTGTTCAAGTATCTCGGCTTTGCGCTGCAGAGCGCGGCGGCCTTGCTGGGCCTTGCGGGCGTGGCTTTCACGCCGCCCGCGTTCAGCCTGATCCTGCCGCTGGGCATCAGCTTTTACACGTTCCAGACCATCGGCTATCTTGCCGACGTTTACCGCGGCACGCTGGCGCCGGAAAAGAACTTTGTCCGCTATGCGCTGTTCGTGAGCTTTTTCCCGCAGGTCGTGTCGGGGCCGATTGCCCGCGGCGGCGACCTTTTGCCCCAGCTGGCCCAGCCCGCCCCCTTTGCGCCCGACCGCGTGCGCGACGGGCTCTGCCTGATGCTGTGGGGCTATTTCCAGAAGCTGGTCATTGCCGACCAGGCCGCGCTCGCCGTAAACACGGTTTTTGGCGATTACGCCGTTTACGGCGGCGTGGAGCGGCTGCTGGCCGCCGTGCTCTACGCGCTGCAGATCTACGCCGATTTTGCGGGCTATACCGCAATCGCCCGCGGCGCGGCGCAGGTGCTGGGTTTCCGCCTGGCCGAAAACTTCCGCCAGCCTTACCTGGCGCAGAGCGTGCGCGAGTTCTGGGGGCGGTGGCACATCACGCTGTCGCACTGGCTGCGGGATTATATCTACATCCCGCTGGGCGGCAGCCGCCGCGGGGCGCTGCGCCGGTATCTCAACCTGTTCGCCACCTTCCTGCTCAGCGGGCTGTGGCACGGCGCGGCGTGGCATTATGTCGCCTGGGGCGCGCTGCATGCGGTGTACCAGATCGCCGGGGACGCCACGGCCGGGCTGCGGCGGCGCTGCAATCTCGGGCAGGGGTTCCTGGCGCGGTGGGCGCGGCGGGGGTTCACCTTTGCGCTGGTGACGGTGGCCTGGGTGTTTTTCCGCGCCGGTTCGGTGCGGCAGGCGGTATCGTTTCTGGGCGGCATCGTGGGCTGGTTCGACCCCTGGGTGCTGACCGACGGCACGCTGCTGACGCTGGGCCTGGACGGCTGGGCTTGGTTCGTGCTGTTCTGCGCCGCGGCGCTGCTGCTGGCGGTCGACTGCCTGCACGCGCGGGGCGTGCGCCTGCGCGCGGCGCTGGCGCGCCAGCCGCTTGTTTACCGGTGGCTCGTCTACTATGCGGCGCTGGCGGCGGTGCTTGTGTTCGGGGTCTGGGGGCCGGGGTATGACGCGGCTTCCTTCGTCTATTTCCAGTTTTAAAGGAGGGCCGGGATGAAACGGAAAGAAAAACACCCGCGGCTCTCGTTCTGTGTGCGCGGGCTGTGCTTTTTGCTGGGGGTCTGCCTGCTGTTCGGCGCGCTGAGCGCGCTGCTGAACGACAAGATGAGCCGCAAATACGCCGGGTACTTCTATGACAGCAGCGATGATTTCGAGGTGCTGTTCTTCGGTTCCAGCCACATGTTCAACGGCGTGGCGCCGCTGCAGCTCTACCGCGACACCGGCGTGTTCAGCTATAACCTGGGCATGACCAACGAATACCCGAGCGTGAGCTATTGGCGCATGGTGGACGCGCTGCAGCGCCAGGACCCCAAGGTCGTGGTGGTGGACGTGTACCGCGCGCTTTCGCGCGAGAAGATGCCGCAGACCGAGAGCGATCTGAGCCTTTTGCACAATTCGCTCGACGCAATGCCGCTGGGCATGACCAAGGTGCGCGCGGCGGCGGATATCCTGGACGCCGGCTGGACCAACCTTGATACGATGTTCAACTTTCTGTTCCCGCTCGCGCAGTTCCACAGCCGTTACCGCAGCCTGACCGAGGACGACTACCACCCCTATCTGCTGGAGACGCGCGGCGCGATGCCGCTGCGCCAGTGGTACGGCGGCCAGCCGCTTGCGCTGGAGAACGCCCCGGCCGGTGCGTCCGCGCCGCTGGACAGCGCCCCGGGCGAAGAGTACCTGCGGCGGATGATCGAACTGTGCGCGGACCGCGGCGTTGCCATCGTGCTGCTGGTGCTGCCCTACCAGGCGGTGCCGGAGGAGATGCCGCGGCTCAACGGCATTGCCGCGCTGGCGGACGAATCCCCCAACGCAACCTACCTGAATTTGGTGTATGAGGAGATCGTCGACCCGCTGACCGATTTCTCCGACGCCGAAGGCCACCTGAACACGGCGGGCGCCGCCAAGGTGACGGCCTGGCTGGGCCGCTGGCTGTGCGAACATTACGAACTGACCGACCGCCGCGGCAGCGAGCCCGCCGCCGCGTGGGACCAGAGCCTTGCCAACGTGCGGCGGCAGCAGGCCACGGCGCTGGCCGAAGCGCCCGACCTGACCAGCGCGCTGATGCTGCTTGTCGGGCAGGACTTTGCCTTCACGGTGCAGGCGGACGCCGCCGCGCTGGAGCCCCCGGCCGTGCAGGCGCTGTGCGCCGCGCTCGGCATGCCCGCCGCAGGCGGAGAAACGCTGCGCTGGCAAAGCGAAGGCGCGCCGGACGTTTTTACCGAAGGGACCGGCGTCGTTGTGTTTGACCCCGGCAGCGGCGAGGAATTGGGGCGCACGGCATGGGGGTAAAATTTCGGTTTCCTGTTGCTTTTTTGCCGGGGCGCGGGTATAATTGGAGATAAGCAGAGCACCGGCTCTGCCCTGTTTTGCTGCGCTGTTGCTGTGTTTGGGATAAGGGAAGCGGCGCAGCGGTCAATGCGAATCCTGGGAGGTAAAATCGTATGCTGGTAAATGCAACCAATATGCTGCTGAAGGCCCGCGACGGTCATTACGGCGTCGGCCAGTTCAACATCAACAACCTGGAATGGACCAAGAGCATCCTGCTGACCGCGCAGGAGATGAACAGCCCGGTGATCCTGGGCGTGTCCGAAGGCGCGGGCAAGTATATGACCGGTTTCAAGGTCGTGGCCGCAATGGTCCGCGCGATGGACGAGAGCCTGGGCATCACCGTGCCGGTGGCCCTGCACCTGGACCACGGCACCTATGAGGGCGCCAAGGCCTGCATCGAGGCCGGGTTCACCTCCATCATGTTCGACGGCAGCCATTACCCGATCGAAGAGAACGTCGCCAAGACGACCGAGCTCGTGGCGATGGCGCACGACCATGGCCTGTCCATCGAGGCCGAGGTCGGCTCCATCGGCGGCGAGGAGGACGGCGTGGTCGGCGCAGGCGAAGTGGCCGACCCGGCCGAGTGCGCCAAGATCGCCGGGCTGGGCATCGACTTCCTGGCGGCGGGCATCGGCAACATCCACGGCAAGTACCCCGCCAACTGGAAGGGCCTTGACTTTGACGCGCTGGACAAGATCCACCAGGCGACCAACAACATCCCGCTGGTCCTGCACGGCGGCACCGGCATCCCCGAAGAGATGGTGCGCAAGGCCATCAGCCTGGGCGTGTCCAAGATCAACGTCAACACCGAATGCCAGCTGAGCTTTGCCGACGCGACCCGCAAGTACATCGAAGCGGGCAAGGACCTGCAGGGCAAGGGCTACGACCCGCGCAAGCTGCTGGCCCCCGGCGCCGAGGCCATCAAGGCCACCGTGCGCGAGAAGATCGAGCTGTTCGGCTCCGCCAACAAGGCGTAAGCGCCGCCATTTAAAAAAGACTGCACAAACGCCGCCCCGCCGCGCCAAAGGACGCAGCGGGGTGGCGTTGCAGACTGTCAAAAAAGTTAAAAACCGTCGCCGTCGGCGGACATGCGCCGACGACGGCGACACCGACAGGGAAATTTTACGGCAAATTGTGTGCGAGGAGCGTTAGCGACGAGTGCGCGATTTGCCGTGAAATTTTGTCGAAGGGGATTCCAAAGG
>DWXD01000060.1 GCA_019119365.1 Candidatus Gemmiger stercoripullorum
AGCGGCTGAAAAAGTACAGCCAGGAGGGCCGCCTGACCCTCGACAGGATGCGGGTCATCATGGGGGAAGAAAAGAAAAGGGATTTGGACAAGATCACCTTCACCAGCGACACCCTGCGCAAGTATTTTCCCAAAAACTACACCCCCGCCCGGATGCAAAAGACCATTATCAAGCTGCTGGAAGCGTGGCAACGCAAGCGCCAGAGAGACCAGGAGCGATGAAAGGTTTTTACAAACAGGACTGGCTGTGAAAGAGACGCGTCCCGATACTTTCGTGGATGAGATTCGCACGAAAGTAAAGTGCACCCTCATCAGGGGGAACAAGGAAAATCAAGGGGGCGGAGTGTACAAGCTCTCCGCCTCCCCTGGTTCTCTTATTTTTTGATGCGTTCTCTTGAATCGTAATATACTTTGGTTGTGGCTTTGCGGTTTGTCTGGAAGTGTCATTTTCAGCCGCCCAAGGTTCGGCAAAGGCTTCGGATGCTTCCGCGTAAAGTATTTGGAGTCCTGATCGCCACAGTGCTGCATGCTCTCTGCTTTGGAACGCGGTTCCGTGCAAAAGCAAGAATACGCTCATGGGAGGTATCATGTGGGGCATCATAGGGGCCCGTTCTTTTTCACGCTTTTTCTGCCATTGCGTCTGGCACGGCGAACGCCTCCCCATCCAAGCAAACCGGCAGCCGCCGCCAGAGAGACTGCGTCCGCCAGCAGCCAGCGCAGCGGTTCCTGATAGCCGACAGTTACCTCACCGGACCAGCCCGCCGGTACCGCCAAACCAACAAGTCCGTGGTCTGACGCATACAAGGTCCCTTCTCCCGCTTGAATGCGGTACCCCGGATAGTACAGCAGCGGCAATTCAATAAAACCTTCCGATTCGCCTGCGGTACAGTCGATTGTCAACCTACCCCCTTCACGGGATATATCGTACACTTCGGCTTTGACCGGGTCGCATTGTCCATAGGTCTGTCCATCCCACTGTGCACCGACCGGGTCGTACAGTAAGTCTGTGAACGGTTTTGTCTGCGAAGGGTCAAGCAGGGCCTGCGGCAAGTCCGTTCCAACGCGCCCCTGGCTAAAAGTGATCAGCGAGGTCAGCGTCAGCACCACCGGCAGCACGGCCGCCAAAAGCGCAGTTGTTTTCCCGCGGGCACACCACAGTTCTTGCAGGGCGCAAAGAGTCAACAATGTCAACGCCAGCGAAGCCGTTCCCAGCCATCGCCAGGGAAATTGCAACACCTGCACCAAACCACCCACTACCGAATCTTGCAGCATCGCCCATGGGCACAGCGTACTCGAAAGCCAACAGGCCGCGGCAGCCACACCGGCACATACCAGCCCCAATGTGCGCAGCACGCTTTTTTGCTGGCGGTACAGGCAGAGCATGGCAAACAGTGCCACTCCCGGCAGCAAAGCCAGCCCAAGAGTGGCGGTGCGGCCTTTGAACAGAAGCTGCGGCAAACTCATGGCATGTGCCGCCAGGGTAGAGTCCCCATCCGGCAGGCGGCCTGCACTGGCCGTCACAAAGGGTAAAAGGAACCATAGGTTAACAAGCACGCATCCACCGGCCGCCTTGCCCCAAACCAGCAACGTTGCAGGCCGAAAAGTGCGTTTCCAGAAAACCAACCCGATGCACAACGCTGTCAAAGCCGCCATTAGGAAGCCAAGCATGTGGGACTGCAGCAGCCCGCCAAATGCCAGCAAAAGCGGCACCCATGCCCCCTGGCGGGCCTTATCCTCCGGGCCGTACAGCCGCCAGAGCCCCCAAACCAGCAATGGCAAAAAGAGCATGGCCGTATACTCGCCCAATGCGGCGCGCACATATACACAAATCAGCCGGTAAGAGGCCAGCGTATACAAAAAACTGCCGATCAACGCCAGCGCCCGCCGCCCGAATATACGCCAGAAACACCAGTAACTCAATGCCGCAGTGGCGGCCGTCACAACATGCATGTAAGAATGAATCGCGGTTCCCACCGGCAGCCCAAGCAGCCGCAGCAGGGCCGGGAAGTACAGGAACAGCTGTCCGTAAAACAACGGTGTACCGTATCCATAGCCGTTTTTTGCTGTCGGATATACCCGCACCGGGAACTGACCAAACCGCAAAGCGTCAGCTGTGAACTCGATGCGGGAAAGATGAAACGCCCAGTCGTCTCCAAGGTTGGGACCGCTCTGCAGCGCCAATGCCGAAGCCAACACAAAGACAACAAAGACCCCTGCCACAGCAGCGCGGTCCCCTGCACATAAAGCCAGCGGGCTGGCGGGCAGCAGCCGCAAAAGGGCCGCATCCAGCGCCACAAAAACAGCTGCCAGTAAAATGATCTGCACACACGCCAGCGCCGCATCATAACGGACAGAAACATTACCCACCAGGAACCGGCACCCGTCAGAAGCAAACAAAATTTGCGCATCGGGGCAGTCGCCTTGCGTGACCATACGATAGGTTCGGCTGCCCGATGCCAAATCCACATCTCCATCATACATCTGCAAAGTACCCGGCGTTTCTGTATAAAAGCGGATATAAGGGCATGCATCCGCATCGCTACCCGAATGTTCCGCTTTATAATTTACCGTTACAAGATATGGTCCGGCCGGCAATTCCAACGGTTCGGTCGCCAAAATCAAGGTATAGCCGTCTTCCGGAACCGTTGTTTCTTCTAAACCGACATATCCGTCCGCATCCGTCTGCAGTGACAACATACTCATGTTCATCAGCTCACCGGCCGCAAACTCCAGCGGTTCCGGCGCCGACACCGTCCGATATCCCAAAAACAAAAGAGCCAGCAACTCCAGGACAATGATCAAAATCATCGGCGGGCGCCGCAGAAAAGAACCGATCGGTTTCCAGTTATTTTCAGCTAATATTCCTTTTTGTTTATATTTCATCCGAAAACGCTCCCCTTCCGCCCCCAGAAACATCCCTCATAAAATGCCGTGATACTGTTTCTGGGAAAAACGAGGTCTTGCTGCAAATTATTCAGACATGCCTCGCCGATACATTTTAACCAGTGATTTTTTCTATTTTATCACCAATTCGCCTTATTTGACAAGGTTGTTCCAAAAGATGCACCCCGCTGCATACCGCCGGTCCAATCCTCTCCCCTGCCCCAATTTGCCAGACAGTGTCTGTTAAATTATAATCATTCCTGTTTTGTGCAGTCCGTCTCTGCCGCCCCTGCCGCGCCAAACGGGTTGCCCTGCGGCGGTTCCCTTTGTATAATAAAGAAAAACGCGCCGCGGCATCCGGCGGTCATGGCGGCTTGCGCCGCCCGCAGGCCGCGCGACAGCACACAGAGGGAGGCCATTTATGAAACGCTGCAGCAAATCGCCGTTTTCCCGCGCCGCGCGCATATGGCTGGCGGCGTATCTGCTGGTGTGGGCGCTTTCCTGCGCCTGGGTGTGGCTGTTCGGGGTTGCGCCGGTGTACCTGATGCTGTTCTTCGGCCTGTTCCAGTTTCTGGTTTTCCCGGTGCTGCTGTTCGGCACAGGCGCTGCGCTGGGGCTGTGCGCCGCGCCGGGGCCGCTGCGCTGGGCGCTGCCCGCGCTGCTGGGGCTTTTGTACAGCATTTGGCCGCTGAACACGCTGCTGGCCGCCCGGCCCGCTGGGCCGGAGCTTTCGTTCGTGCTGTTCGGCTGCGCGGCGGGGTACCTGGGGCTGGCGGCAGGCACGGCAGGGCGTGCGCTGCGGGGCAGAAAATGACAAAAGTCTGTCCTTTTTTCCGCCGCGGGGCTGGACAAGCGCGGCAAAGTGAAGTATAATAAGCGACAGTGCGCCCGGCGGTTTGCCGGGCGCGCATGATGTACAAAAAGGCAGGTTTTTCCATGCTATCCATAAAAACACGCGAACACCTGCGCCGCAAGGCAGCGCTGCTGCTGCCGCGCTGGGGCGCGCTGGCCACCGGCGCGGCGGCGCTGGGGCTGACGCTGGGGTTCATCCACACGACGATGCGCGTGGTGGAGATCACCGACACCCACGGCACGGCCGGGCTGACCATCACCTGCGCGACGGCGGTCGATGACCTGATGTTCCAGGCCGGGGTGACGGCCCCCGCCAGCGAGGACGTCCTGCAGATCAGCGAGGAGGACGGCGCCGACCATATCCATGTGCTGCGCGCGTTCACGGTGCCGGTCACGGCGGACGGCCAGACCGTCGACCTGGTGACGGCGGACGAGACAGTGGGCGAGCTGCTGCAGGCCGCCGGCATCCCGGTGGGGGCGGACGACATCGTGGAGCCCGCGCTGGACACGGCGCTGGCCGAGGGCGACACGGTCACGGTCCAGCGCGTGGAATACAACGACTACACGGTGGAGGAGACCATCCCCATTGAGACCGAATACGTCTATTCGAGCCTGTACTACCGCAACCAGAGCTACAGCCGCACGATGGAGTACGGCAACGAGGGGCTGGACCTTGTCAGCTACCGGGAGGTATACATCGACGGCGAGCTGACCGATACATACGAGACCGCGCGCGAGACCGTGACCGAGATGCAGCCGGATGTCGTCAAGTGTTACGGCGAAGGCGCGCCGGTGTCCATCTTTACCGGGCCGGAGGTCGTGGACGGCGTACCGGTGGAGGGCGTGGCCGCCGTCTACCGCAGCAAACGCGCGACCGGGTATTCGGCCTCGCTGACGGCGAAGGGCGCTTCCGGCCAGCGGCTGACCTACGGCACGGTGGCCATCAACCCGAACATCATCCCCTACGGGTCGCTGATGTACATCACCTCGGACGACGGGCGCTTTGTGTACGGCTACGCCTATGCGGCGGATACCGGCATTGCAATGATGGACGGCCGGGCTTTCATCGACCTGTACTATGAGACGTATGCCGAGAGCGTCTCCAACGCGGTGATCCCGGTGACGATCTATGTGCTGGACAGCGAGACCGCCGCCGAGTACAAGGAGATCAACGACGAGCGGCGCGCGGCCGACCTGGCCGACCACCACTGACAGAGTTTAGAGTTTTGAGTTCAGATGCGGTGCGGCTGCGCCGCATTTTTCTATGGAGGGAAAACGCCATGCCAAAAACGCAGGTCTCGCTGACGCAGGGCAGCGTTGCCAAAGGGATGCTGACCTTTGCGGTGCCGATTTTTTTGAGCAACCTGTTCCAGCAGCTGTACAACGCGGTCGACTCGCTGATTGTGGGCAACTTCCTGGGCGAGCACGCGCTGGCTGCGGTGGGTTCTTCTGGCAGTTTGATCTTTCTTTTGACCGGTTTCGTCAACGGCGTCAGCCTGGGCGCGGGGGTGCTGGTGGCGCGGTATTTCGGCGCGAAGGACGACGAAGCGCTGCGCAAAGCCGTGCACACGACGGTCGCGCTGGGCCTGGCCGCGGGCGCGGCGCTGACGGTGATCGGCGTGGCGCTTTCGCCGCAGATCCTGCGCTGGATGGGCACGCCGGACGATGTCATCGGCAATTCGATCGTGTATTTCCGCGTGTATTTCATGGGCTGCATCGCGGTCGTCCTCTACAACGTCGGCGCAAGCATCCTGCAGTCGGTCGGCGACAGCCGCAGCCCGATGCTCTACCTGATCGCGGCGTCGGTGCTCAACGTCGTGCTGGACCTTTTGTTTGTGGCGGGCTTGCACATGGGGGTCGGCTCGGCCGCTTTCGCGACCATCCTCTCGCAGATTTTGAGCGCCTTCCTTGCCTTCCGCAAGCTTGGTAAGGCCACCGGCGCGTATGCCGTGCGCTGGCGGCAGGTGCGGTTCGACGGCCCGACGCTGCGCGCCGTCGTCGCGCAGGGGCTGCCGTCCGGCGTGCAGAACTCGGTCATCTCGCTGGCCAACGTCATCGTGCAGGCCAACATCAACGCCTTTGGCGCGCAGGCGATGGCCGGGTGCGCGGCCTACAGCAAGGTGGAGGGCTTTGCCTTTCTGCCCGTGACCTGCTTTTCGATGGCGCTGGCGACCTTTGTCAGCCAGAACATCGGCGCGCGGCAGCCCGGCCGCGTGCGCCGCGGCATGAAGTTCGGCATCCTTTCTTCGGCCGCGCTGGCCGAAGTGATCGGCGTGGCGATCTTTGCACTTTCGCCGTTTTTGATCGCCGCGTTCAACAGCGAGCCGGAGGTCGTCGCCTACGGCGTGCGGCAGGCGCGCACGGCGGCGCTGTTCTACTGCCTGCTGGCGTTCAGCCACTGCTGCGCGGGCATCCTGCGCGGGCTGGGGCGGCCGGTCGTGCCGATGGCCGTGATGCTGGCCGTGTGGTGCGTGCTGCGCATCAGCTACATCACGGTGGCCGTGCGGCTGGTGCCGGACATCGGCGTGATCTTCTGGGCCTATCCGCTGACCTGGACGATCAGCGGCCTGGTGTTCGCTTACTACCTGCGCCACACGACGCTGCCCGCCCCCGGCGGCGGCGCACAGCAGCACCTGGCGGATGTGCAGAGCTGACCGCGCCCCTTTGAACGTTTTCAAAATAAAATAAAGGCAGACGCCCGCCCCGGGTACAATTCCGGGGCGGGCGTTACGCTTCCGCGCAGACGGCCACGCAGCCGGGGGTGCGGGCGGCGGTGTGGCGCAGCGGGGTACCGGCGGCTTCCAGCGCGGCGGCCGCCGCGGCAAAGGCGGGGGTGATGCGCTCGCCGGGGGCCAGCAGCGGCACGCCGGGCGGGTAGGCCCAGACATATTCGGCGGCTACCGCGCCGGTGGCATCCGCCAGCGGGCGCTCGGCGCGCGGGCGGCGCAGCGCGGCGGCGATCGTATACACAGCCGGGCCGGGCGGCGGCAGCACGGCCGCCTGCGCGGGGGCGGTTCCCTGCGGCAGGCAGCGGTCGATGGCCAACAGCGCGGCGGCCAGGCGGTCGAGCGCGTCCTCGCCGTCGGCAACGCTGGTCATGGCCAGCACGTTGGGCCCGCAGGACATTTCGGTCTCAAACCCGTAGTCTTCGCGCAGCGTGCGGGCCAGCGCCGCGCCGCTGCGCGGGCTGCGGACAAGGAGCTTGCCCGCATCGTGGGCCCAGACGGCCGGGTGCGCGGCGGGGGCGTCGGCCCCGTGGCACAGCACCCGCAGCGCGCCAAGGCCCCGCACGGCGGCCGAAAAGCGGTCCAGCCGGCGCCGCCAGGCCGCAAACAGTTCCCCGCCCTGTTCGGCCAGCAGCGCGGTGCAGCCGTCCAGGCTGACCAGCAGCGGGTAGGACGGCGAGCTCGTCTCGAACACATCGAGCTGGCGCTCGACCTCGTCGGGGTCGATGCGCCCGCCCGCCCCCAGGTGCAGCAGCGCGGTCTGGGTCAGGCTGGGCAGCGTTTTGTGCGGGCTCTGGACCACAAGGTCTGCCCCGGCCGCAAGCGCCCCGCCGCGCCAGCCGTGCGCCTGCGCCAGCGGCAGATAGTGCGCGCCGTGCGCTTCGTCCACGATCAGCGGCACGCCGTGCGCGTGGCAGATACCGGCGATGGCGGCCACGTCGCTGAGCACGCCTTCATAGGTCGGGCTGGTCAGAACGACGCAGGCCGCGCCGGGGCAGGCTTCGAGCGCGGCGGCAACGCTGGCGGGCGGCACGCTGCCATAGACGCCGAAGGCGGCGTCGACCGGCGGGGTCAGCCAGTGCGCGCGCAGGCCGCCGAGCTCGATGGCATGGTAAACCGATTTATGGCAGTTGCGCGCGCAGAGGATCGTGCTGCCGTGCGGCGCGGCGGCGCGGATGGCCGCCAGAATGCCGCAGGTGCTGCCGCCGACAAGATACCAGCTGCGCGCCGCCCCCCAAAGCGCCGCCGTGCGCGCCATGGCCGCGGCCAAAATGCCTTCGGCCGCATGCAGGTCGTCGGTACCGGGGACCTCGGTCGTGTCCCAGGCATAGCAGGCAAGGCCCGGCGCGGGCGCCAGGCGGCGCTTGTGGCCGGGCATGTGCAGCGGGTAGGCGCGGCGCGCGCAGGCTTCCAGCGCGGCTTGCAGCGGGGATGAGGTGGGCATGGGCGTATCCTTTTCAGCGTTCAGGGGTGGGGTGCGGCGGGGTTTTCGGTTTCCCGGGTGGCCGCGGGCCCCGCCGCCGGTCGTAGGGGCGGATTCCATATCCGCCCGCGGACGTTCGCGCCGCCGCAAAGCCGGGCCGATATGGAATCGGCCCCTACAGGCGGCAAGGCAATGCCGCAGCCACCCGCGAGGGGTAGCGGCGGCGCGGGGTGCGGCGGGATGAGGGCATCCCGCCCTACGGCCGCCCGGATGGTTGCGGGCATCCCGGTTGGTCCAAAGCATATAATTTGTTCGTAGGGGCGGGATTTATCCCGCCCGTGAACGTTTGCGCCGCCGCGGGGTTCCCGGGACGATCTCCGGCCTAAGAGCCGGGCCTTACGGCCTTTGGCCTCCGAAACGCGCCTGCGGGCGCAGTGCGAGCATCGTCCCCTACAGAGGTTTGTTATAGCGCAGGGTTGCGCTTTCCCGGTCGGCCGCGGGACCTTGCGCCGCGGCAAGGTTTCCGGGCCGATATGGAATCGGCCCCTACAGAGGGCGATAGATCCCGGGCGGGCGCGGGCCGCCGTTTGCGGGGGGCGTTACGCTTCCCTTTCCTCCAGAATGCCGCTGGCGGCGATGGCGGCGACGGCTTTTCGGATGGTCTCTTCGGGCAGGGTGAGGGCAAAACGGACGTAACCTTCGCCGGAAGGGCCGAAGCTCGCGCCCGGCGTGCAGATGACGCCCGCGGCGTCGATGAGGCGCAGGCAGAACGCCATGCTGTGCCGCCAGCCCGCGGGCAGCGGCGCCCACACGAACATGCTGCCGTGGCTGTCCGGCACCGGCCAGCCGATGCCCCGCAGCCCGCCGCAGAGCGCGTCGCGCCGGGCCTGGTAGACCCCGCACTGCGCCCGGACGCTGTCGAGCGGGCCGGTCAGCGCGGCGATGGCCGCCCGCTGGATGGGATAGAACATGCCGAAGTCGATCTGCGTGCGCAGCTTTTTGCAGGCGGCGACGACATCCGGCCGCCCGACAAGAAAGCTGATGCGCGCGCCGGTGACGTTGAAGCTCTTGGACAGCGAGAAGAATTCGACCGCGACCTCCTCCGCGCCCGGCGTGTTGAACACACTGCCGCCGTGCGCGCCGTCAAAAATGATGTCGCTGTAGGCGTTGTCGTGCACCAGCAGGATGTTGTGCTTTTTGCAGAAGGCGACGATCTCGGCGTACAGTTCCGGCGTGCCGATGCTGCCGACCGGGTTGGCGGGCAGCGAGACCAGCATCAGCCTGGCCTTGCGGGCGACATCCTCCGGGACGGCGCGCACATCGGGCAGGAAGTTGTTCTCTTGGGTCAGCGGGTAGAAGTACGGCACGCCGCCGCCCAGGCGCATGCCGGTCATAAAGACCGGGTAGCACGGGTCGGGCAGCAGCACGGTGTCGCCCTCGTTGAGCAGCGCAAGGCCGAGATGGCCGATGCCGTCCTGGCTGCCGGAAAAGCTCATGACCCGGTCCGGCGTGATGCCCGCGACGCCGAAACGGCGCTGGTAATAGCTGCCGACCGCCGCGAGCAGTTCGGGGATATCGCGCAGCGTGTACTTCCAGCTTTCGTCCCGGGCGGCCGCGTCGATCAGCGCCTGCTTGATGTGCGGCGCGGGCGGGAAATCCGGCGTGCCGACCGAAAGGTTGTACAGCGTGCGGCCCTGCGCTTCCAGCGCGATCTTTTTATCGTTGAGCGCGGCGAAAATCTCCGGCCCGAACAGGTCCAGCCGCCGCGAAAAGGTCATTTCCATTGGTTTTGCCCCCGTTTTTTTGGATTTCTGCCTTTTTATAATAGCACCGCGGCCGCGCCGGGCGCAAGCCCCCTTGCGCAAACGGCGCGGCTGCGGTATGATAAGAACAGCGCCGGACCGCCGCCCAAAGCCGCACGGCGCACCGTTTGTTTTTTGCGTTTCTCCCCGGGGAGGGAATGGGTTTGACACACCGTTTTGTCCGCACCGCCGAAGCGCGCCCGTTCGGGCGGTTTCTGGCGTCCTCGCTGTCTTCAAGCATCGTCGACCTGGCGGCCTTTGCCGCGCTGTGCGCGCTGCTCGAGCCCGCCGCCGGCTCCACGGCGGCGATCCTGGCCGCCACGGTGGCCGCGCGGGTGCTGTCGTCGCTGTGCAACTATCTGATCAACTATTTCTTTGTGTTCCACAGCCGCACCCGCCACGGGCGTTCGGCCACGCTGTACACGGCAGTCACGGTCATCAAGACGGCGGCCAGCGCCGTGCTGGTTGCCGCGCTGGCCGCCGTGCTGCCCGAAGCCGTGCCGGAGCTGGGCATCAAGATCCCGGTGGACTGCCTGCTGTTTTTCGTCAACTATCTGGCGCAGAAACGGTTTGTGTATTGAGAGGGCGGCCGCCAAACCGCGTGATGATGGTTACAACGGGGCAATATGTAAGGTAAAGGCGCGCGCCGAACGGCGCGCGCCTTTGTTTTGTATGGTTGTATTTACGTCAGCCTGCGTTTGTCAACTCAAAAGTCAAGCTGCGGTCGCCCCAAGCCGAAGGCGTGAAGACGATCTCCAGCTTTGCCCAATCTTGCGGCACCTCGTACACAATAACGCCATTCAGTCGCTTGCCCGGCGCTACAGTGCCATCCAATGTCCCCTTGTCGCTATACAGCGTTGCCCCGGTATAGCTCTGGTCCACGGCATAATCATCGCAGTACGCCGTAAAGCAAAGCATGCTGCTGATTGCAATATCGGCATCTGAATTGTTAACAATTTCAAACTCGGACGCCACAAATATATTGCCTTCATTCGGATACATATAATTGGCTCCGGCATTTTCTTCCGCTGTCAGCATTGTTACCTCAATGCCATCTTTTTCTGCCAGTTCTCCGACGCCGTAGGTGGTCGCTTCCGGTTGCGCCGTCGGTGCGGGAGTTGCTTCTGCCGCCTCTTCGCCCGCATCTTCCGCTGGCGGCGTACTGCTGGACGGAGCAGTTTGTGCCGTGCCTGCCGATGCGCTGCCGCCAGAAGTCCCGCCCCCAATAATGCCAATCAGAACCACGACCAGAATAACCACAATGAGCGCAATCAAACAGCCGCTCGGTTGTTGGCGCTTTTTGCAATTCGGGCATATCTTTGCGTCCACGGGGATTTCCGTCTTACAGTATTTACACTGTTTCGTCTGGGATTGTTCCGCCATAATAACATCCTCCTCTGTCCAAGCGCCAACTATGGCGTATGGAATAGTTCATGCATTAAATGTATAACTTTAGCAATAGTTTGTCAAGCAAAACTATGTGTTTATGAATAGTTTTGTGCTTTTCGTCTTTGGATTGGTTATACTTCTAATATCTTTCTACATGTCTGGAGTATGCCTATGTTCGGTGAGATTTTGCAGGAACTGCGCAAGGATCGCGGCTTGACGCAGGCCGAACTTGCCCGGTTGCTTTCCATTTCGCCGTTGACGATCTCTTCCTACGAATGCGGCCGCAGCACCCCGGATGATGCCACCAAGGTCAAACTGGCAAAAATTTTCGGGGTCTCGCTGGATTACTTTCTGGGGCTGATCCGCGAGCCTCTCCCGTATGAGCGTTCCGAGCGCGTGGTACGTTTCCCCACCGGTTTTACAGCGGACGACATACAAAAGGTCGAGGATTATATCCGCTTTTTGCAGTTTCAAAAAGAACAGTGTGCGCCCGGCGCCAAAAAATGACCGCTGCCCTGCAACAGGGACAGCGGTCATTTTCATTGGCGTGAAAAGGTGTATTGGGTCAAGGTTGACCAGCGCGGCCAGGGGAAGGCCGCCGCCCCGCCCGCGGGTTTGCGGCGCGGGGTTCCGGGACGATGCGAGCATCGTCCCCTACATAGGTCTGCAATTATACAAGGGCCGCAGTTTTCCGAGTGGCCGCGGGCCTCGCCGCCGGTCGTAGGGGCGGGATTTATCCCGCCCGTGGGCGTTCGCGCCGCCGCGGAGTTCCCGGGACGATCTCCGGCCTAAGAGCCGGGCCTTACGGCCCGGTTGGCCTCCGAAACGCGCCTGCGGGCGCAGTGCGAGCATCGTCCCCTACACAGGTTTGCAATTATATAAGGGCCGCGGTTTTCCGGGTGGCCGTGCATCCCGCCATTGGTTGTAGGGGCGGATTCCATATCCGCCCGCGGACGTTCGCGCCGCCGCTGGCCGGGCCGATATGGAATCGGCCCCTACAGGCGGCAGGGCAAAGCCCGCGGCCATCCGCGGGGGTTGGCGGCGGCGCGGGGCGCGGCGGGATGAGGGCATCCCGCCCTACGGCCGCCCGGGTGGTTGCGGGCAGCCCGGTTGGTTGGGCGTTTGCCACGGTTTGTAGGGGAGGGCCATGGCCCTCCCGCGGGGGCTTGCGCCGCGGCGGGGTCCCCGGGCCGATATGGAATCGGCCCCTACAGGCGGCAAGGCAATGCCGCAGCCACCCGCGGGGGGTTGGCTGCAACGCAAACCGCGGCGGGATGGGGGCATCCCGCCCTACGATCGCCCGGATGGTTGCGGGCATCCGCTTGGGCCGGGCGTTCGCCCCGGTTCGCAGGTACAGCGGTTCATGCCCCGGCCAGGTGGTCGCAGGCCCAGAGGGCGAGCATGCCGGCGCTGCACAGCAGCATCAGGCGCGGGCCGAGGGGGTCGAGCAGGGCGACGCAGAGGCACAGGCCGGCAAAGAACAGCCCGGTGACGGCAAAATACGTCAGCGCGATGCGGCCCTCCCGCGCGGCGTCCGGGCTGCCGCTGCGGCGCTGCCGCCGCCACACCAGCAGGTGGAGTACCATCTGGCGCAGGTTGTTGGTGCAGAACAGCGTGGACACCGGCACGCCGTGCAGCGCCGTGAAGGTATTGTACTGCATGCCGCAGGCAAAAAACACCGGCCACAGGTAGAGCGCGGGCGAAACAGCGGTCAGCGCCGCGTAGGGCAAAAGGCCCTGCACCGCAAAGCAGGCGGCTTCGATCAGCAGGCAGCGCCGCTGCCAGCGGCGCGCGTCGCCGCCCAGGCGCACCGGCAAAATGACCGACAGCGCCACGCCAACCAGAAACAGCAAAATGCCCGCGCCGCGCGCCGCCACCCGCAGCCACTGCCCGGCCACAAGCTCCGAAGCGAGGCTGACAAGGTTGCCGGTGAGGGCGTTGGCAAACACATGCCCGCAGTAGATGCTGCCGTAAGCCCCGGCCATGCCGCCGAGCACGGCCAGCAGGCCGAAGCAGACCTCCTCCCGCCGGGTGGAGAGCAGCGCCGGGCGAACTTCTTTGAACATGGGGTCCCCTCCTCAATTTTTACAAATGCGGTTTTACAGCCACAGGTACAGCGCAAAGTCCACCGCGATGGCCGCCAGCACGCAGAGGATGACCGGGCAGCGCCGCCAGGCCAGCACCCCGGCCGCCGCCCCGCCCAGCAGGCCGACGGCCGGGTGGGCCGCATCGACCGTGAAAATGCCGGGGCAGATCAGCGCCGCCATGGCCGTGTAGGGGATCAGCTGCAAAAACTTTTCGAGCTTTGGGCCAAAATGCAGTTTTTCGATCAGCACGGCGGGCAGGGCGCGCGGGAGGTAGGTGACGGCCGCCATGCCCAAAACCAGCAGCAGGATATCGGTGCGGATGGTCATGCGTTCTCCCCCTCCCCCGGAAAATGGACCCAGAACACGCCGGCGGCCGCCCCGGCCAGCGTGGACAGGATCAGCGCCCAGCTGCTGTCCATCACACAGCCCAGCAGCGCGTTGAACGCCGCCGTCGCCGCGGCCAGCAGCGCCAGGCGGGTGTTGCTGCGCAGGCTTGGCAGCAGCAGGCCGATGAACATGGCGTACAGCGCCACGCCGAGGCTGGCCGAGAGCACCGGCGGCAGCAGGCCGGACGCCGCCGCGCCGATGGCCGAACCGCCCACCCAGGACGAGTAGGTGACGGTGATCATGCCGAAGAAAAACGGCAGCGTGCAGTTTTCGGCCGGTGTGGCCGTGAAGATGGCGAAGGATTCGTCGGTAACGCCGAAGGCCGCCAGCAGCCGCGCCGCCAGGCCGCTGCGCGGCAGGCGGTGGTTGACGCAGGCGCTCATGATCACATGCCGCAGATTGAGCAGGAAGGTGGCCAGGATGATGGCCGCCAGCCCCGCGCCCTGCGCGGCCATGCCGACGGCCATCATCTGGCTGGCCCCGGCAAAGACGGACAGCGACATGAGCACGGTTTCGGCCGCCGTGAAGCCCGCCTGCCGTGCCATGACCGCGTAAGCGATGCCGACCGGCACAAAGCCGAACACGACCGGCAGCCCGGCGCGCATGCCGCGCAGGTACTGCGCGCGGCGGCTTGTGGTCTTGGTCATCGTAGTTTCCCCCTTTGGCCGCGCAGCGGCGCGGCACTGCCTATTATACCGCCGCGGCGGCCGCGGTTCAAGCCGCAGGCGCGCAAAAGCGCCCCCGCCGGGAAAGGCGGGGGCGCAAAGATGCGGGTGGTTTAGCCGGCGACGGTCACGCTGGTGATGTGGGGGTTGACGCCCTCATACCAGTACAGGAAGCCTTCGCAGTCGATGGTCTGGCCGATCTCGAGCGCTTCCACGGCGTTGTAGACGTCGGTGGTGTTGTCGCACAGGTAGCTCTCGACGGTGAAGGTGTAGGTCGCGCCGTTGTAATCGACGTTGAAGTACAGGTCGTCGCCGTCGGCGCCGGAGCCGTCATAGTTGTACAGGAAGGCGGCCTCGTTGCCGTTGGCGTCGGTGCTGGCGGCCACGGTCAGGCCGGTGAAGACGACCTTCTCGTTCTGGTGGGCGGCCAGCTCGTCGGTGCCAAGCATCGCGGTCACATCGAGCGGCTCGGCGACGAAGGTATCATCGGCGATGATCTCCTCCAGCTTGCCGTCCATGATCTCGATCTCGCCGGACCATTCGGCCTTGTAGCCGCTGACGCGGATCTTGGTGCCTTCGGTCATCTGGTCATATTCTTCCTGGGTGCAGGCCATGTCATAGGCGAAGTAGCCGCCGTCCTGGTCCTGCAGGTAGACGGTCGCGGTGCCCTGCTCGGCATAGTAGCTCTGCTTGGCCTGGACATACGCCTCGATGGCAACGGCTTCGTCCGTCGCGGCGGCCATGTACTCGTCATAGCTCATGACGGCCACTTCGGCGGCGGGTTCCTCGGCCGCTTCCTCGGCGGGCTCTTCGGCCGCTTCCTCGGCCGGGGCCTCCTCGGCGGTGCTTTCGGCGGCGGAGCTGCTTTCCGGGGCGGTGCTCTCGGCGGCGGCCGGTTCACCGGCGCAGCCGGTCACGGCGGCGGCCATGCACAGCGCCAGGGCGACAGAAACAACTTTCTTCATGGTAATATCTCCTTTTGTGTACATCGCGGGCTTTGCGGGCCGCAGCGGCCGCGCCCTGTTTGAGATGAAACAATTTTATTATACTTTCCCGCGCGCAAAAATCAACCGTTTGCACCGTTTTTTCGCGCTTTCGTTACCGTTTTGGAAGATTTTGCCCACCGGATGCACACATACAGCCCGATGCCGACCCACGCCGCCGCCAGCGCGCCCAGCAGCACCCTGGCCGTGGCGGGCAGCGGGCCCAGGTCCGCTTTGCCGCCCGCCGGGGCGCTGCCGCCCAGGTGGTACAGCGCCTGGGTGTCGGTGTAAAGCTGTTCGATGAAGGCGTCGTCCACCGTCTGCTTGCGGCGCACCGCCTTGGTCACATCCTCGATGAGCTGCCCGGCCGCATCGCGCAAACTGGCCGAACCGTTGAACACCGGCGTGATGAAGGTGTTTTCGAGGTTGTCGAGCAGCAGCTGCGCGGCTTCGATCTTGACGCGGTAGTGTTCGTCGTCGTCCGCGCCCGCGCGGGAAAGATAGTCCTGATAAACGGGGTCGTTCTGGGCCTTGACCGTCACCGGCACATAGCCTTCGGTCTGGGAATAGGCGATCTGCACATCGTTTGTGAGCAGATATTGTGCAAACAGCCAGGAGGCCAGCACCTCCTGCGGGTCGTCCTTATTAAAGATACAGACCGACGGCCCCTGGCTGATCATCTGCGGGTGTTCGGGGTCAAACTGCGGGACCGGGCGCACGGCGGTCTCAAACTGGACGATCTCGTCGGGGTCGATGTCGACAAGCGGCGCGTCGCTGCCCATCCAGGTCGCCCCGGCGGTGGAGTCCACCGCAAAGATGCACTGCCCGGCGTTGAGGAAGTTGGCCGGGTAGCCGCTGATCTTGAAGGTGGAAAACGCGCCGCTGGCCGTGTGGGCGGCGATGCCGTGCAAGAGCTGCGCCGTCGTGTCGTTGAACAGCTGGATATCGCCCGCCGCGCTGGAGTAGCCCGCGTCCAGCTGGCGCAGCATCTGGATCATCATGTTGTCGGTCGATTTGTAGATGAAGGGCAGCAGCACCTTTTGCCCGTTGGCCGCAAAGACGCCGTCCGCGCCTTTGGTGGCGGCCGCCGCCTCGGACACTTCCCAGATAAAATCCCAGGTCAGCACGTCGGGCAGCGTGTAGCCGAGCTGTTCGACCATCGTCTTGTTGACATAGCACGCCTCGGTCGAGCGCATGTAGGGCAGCGCGTAGTAATGCCCGTTGAGCCGCCCTTCCTCCAGGAACTGCGGCACGATCTCGTCCCGCGCGGGGCCGTCGAAGCGCAGCTCGCTGCCGCCCGGGCCGTAGGCCTCATCGGCCAGCAGGTCGTCCAGCGGGACCACGACGTTGTCACCGGTCAGGTAGGTGGCGATGTGGTCCGGGTAGGTGATGCAGACGTTGGGCGTGGTGGCGGTCGCGATGTTGGTGATGACGTCGTTGTAGATATCGCCGTAGTCGGTGTACAGCCGCAGCGTGACCGTGATGTTGGGGTAGAGGGTCTGGAAGTCCTCAATGGCCTGCTTGTAGATGTTGGTCTGGGCCATGTTGGTGTCGTTTTTGGCCCAGAAGGTGATTTCGTAGTCCCGGCTTTCGTCAAACTGTGCGGGCACCGTGAACGCGGCCTGTTCGCGCTGGCCGTGGCAGGCGGTCAGGCCCAGCAGCGCGGCGGCCAGCAGCGCGGCGGCGGGGGCAAGTTTTCGTTTCATCCCTTGGTGCCCCCTCTCGAAACGCCTTCCATGATCTTTTTGCGGAAGGCCAGGAACAGAAGGATCAGCGGCACCGAGATGACGACGACGGCGGCCATCATGGCGGGGATGTTCTCGCGCCCGAAGCCGTTTTCGCGGATCTCCTGGATGCCGTTGGAGACAAGATAGTACGCCGGGTCGTCGGTGATGAGGCGCGGCCAGACGTAGGAGTTCCAGCATTCGATGAGCTTTAGGATCGTGATGGTGACAAGCGTGGGGCGGCAGATGGGCAGCATGACCTTCCACAGATATTTGAAGTCGGAAGTGCCGTCCACCTTGGCGGCGCGGTAGAGCTCGTCCGGCACCTGCTCGAAGTTTTCCTTGAGCAGATAGGTGTAAAACACCGAGGTGATGGACGGCAGCACCAGGCCGGCGAAGGTGTTGCGCAGGCCCATGTTGGTGATGGTGACAAAGTTGGTGATGACGACCAGCTCGGTGGGGATCATCATCATGGACAAAAACAGCCCGAACACGAGGTCCCGCCCGCGGAAGCGCAGCCGCGCGAAGGCGTAGGCCGCCAGCGTTGTGGTGACGACCATGACGGCGGTGGTCAACAGCGAAAAGATCAGCGTGTTGAGCAGGTAGCCGCCCAGCGGCACGGCCGTGAAGGCGTTTATGTAGTTTTCCGCCGTGGGCTGCAGCGTGAAGAACACCGGGATATGCTCCGAGTTATAGGCCCCGTAGCTTTTGAGCGAGGTGAGCAGCATCCAGTAAAACGGAAAGAGCACCACGACGGCCCAGACGCTGAGCAGAAGATACTGCAGCGCCGTGCGCGCGCCGTCGCGCCGCCGCAGGCGGGCTTCCCGCGCAGCGGTGTCTTGGTCGGGTCGCATCACAGAAAACGCCTCCTTTACGCGGGCACCCGCTTGCGGGTGACGAGCAGGTTGATGCAGGTGATGGTCAGCACAATGGCAAACAGAAGCACCGCCGCGGCCGAAGCGTAGGACGGGTAGCCGCCGCTGTCGCCGTAGAGCATGTCATAGACATAGCCGACGATGGTGTTCATGCCCGCGGCGTTGAGGTCGACGCCGAACAGGGCGACCGCATCGCTGTAAGCCTTGAACGCGCCGATGAAGCCGGTGATGACCAGGTAGACGATCATCGGCGAGATCATGGGCAGCGTGATGCGGAAGAAGATGCGCGTGCGGGAGGTGCCGTCCACCCGCGCGGCGCGGTAATAGGTCCGGTCGACCGAGGCGAGCGCGCTGGTGAGCACAAGGATCTTGAACGGCAGCACGACCCAGATCGTGTAAAAGCAGAGCACGAACATCTTGGCCCAGTGCGGGCCGTTGATAAAGTCGATGGGCCCCGCGCCGAACCAGGAGAGCATGAGGTTGACAAGGCCGTCCGTATATTCGGTGCGCTGGAACAGCACCATAAACACAAGGCCGACGGCCAGCGTGTTGGTGACATAGGGCAGGAAATAGATGGTCTGGAACAGCTGCTGCAGCTTTTGGATCGAGCTGAGCGCGGTCGAGATCAGCAGCGCCAGCAGCGTGGAGATGGGCACCGTGATGACGACCAGCACGAAGGTGTTCTCCACCGCCTGCAAAAAGTAGGGGTCGTGCAGCACATAGGAATAGTTGTAAAGCCCGACGCCCTGGTAGGTCTGGGAGGCAAAGTTATAACATTCTTCGACCGAGTAGATCAGCACGTCGATGAGCGGGTAGAGCAAAAACGCGGCCAGCAGCACGAGCGCGGGCAGCAGGTAGAGCCAGGCTTTTCTGGAATTGCGGTCCATGCAGGCACCCCCTTTGCTCAAAGCGGCGGCAGCGCGAAGGGGATGCGCTTTTCATCGCTGCGGCCGAACAGGAAGACCTTGTCCGGCTGCAGGGCGAAACGCACGCCCCCGGCGGCGGGGTCGATGTCCTTTGCGGTGCGCAAAATCGCGCGCAGCGTGCCCGCCTGGCAGGCGGGGTGGGTGCAGACGACGCTGACATCGCGCCCGAGCACCTCCAGGCGGCTGAGCGCGCAGGCCAGCGGGCCTTCGGCCGCCGGGACAAAGCCTTCCGGCCGCACGCCCGCCCGCACGGGGCCGTCCGGCGCGCCGGGCACGGCCAGCACCGCCTGCCCGGCCAGCCGGAGCTGCCCGGCTTTGACTTCGCCCTCAAACACATTGATGGGCGGCGTGCCGAGGAACTTGGCGACAAACAGGCTGGCGGGGTCGTCGTAGACCTGCTGCGGGCGGCCCTGCTGCATGAGCACGCCGTCCTTCATCACAACGATAAAGTCGGAGATGCTCATGGCCTCCTCCTGGTCGTGGGTGACAAACAGCGTTGTGATGCCGGTCTTTTTCTGGATCTTGCAGATCTCCTCGCGCGTTTGCAGGCGCAGGCGCGCGTCCAGGTTGGAGAGCGGTTCGTCCAGCAGCAGCACGCGCGGCGTTTTGACAAGGGCGCGCGCGATGGCGACGCGCTGCTGCTGCCCGCCCGAAAGTTCGCGCGGGCGGCGGTCGAGCAGGTCCTCGATCTGCACGAGCTTCGCCGTTTCCAGCGCGCGTTCGCGCATCTGCTGGCGGGTGGGGCGGTTTTCGCCCTTGAGGTTTTCCAGCGGGAACAGGATGTTCTGCAAAACGGTCAGGTGCGGGTAGAGGGCATAGTTCTGGAACACCATGCCCACGCCGCGCAGTTCGGGCGCAAGGGCGGTGACGTCCTGCTCCCCGAAAAAGATGCGGCCGGAAGTCGGGGTTTCCAGCCCGCAGATCATGTTGAGCGTGGTGGATTTGCCGCAGCCCGAAGGCCCCAGCAGCCCGACGAGCTTGCCGTCCGGCACCTCGAAGCTGAGGTTTTCGACAGCGGTGGTCACGCCCTGGGCCTTGCGCCCGCGGGCCGGGAACTGTTTGGTCAGTCCTTCCAGCGTGATTTTCATACGGTCCATCTCCCTGCGATCAGTCGATTTTCGCGGATACAGTACGATTATATCTCATTTGCGCCCCCGTCACAAGAGAGAAACCGCCTGTTTGCGGCGAAATGCGGCCCGGGGTTTGCCCACCGGCAAAGAAACGGTAAAGAAAATTTTTGTCTGCCTGGTCCGTTTTGGGGAAAACTGTGGTACAATAGGAAGGTATTCCGCGCGGCCGCTGTGCGGCGCGCCTGTTTGCAAGGAGTGAGGAAAGTTATGACTGAAATGCAATTGCTGGCGCTGGAGGCTTCCGACGCCACCGTCGTCATCACCGGTTTGGTGCTGGTCATGGCGATGCTGGTCGTGCTGTGCCTGATCATTATGGTGGAGGGCAAGCTGTTCGACCGCGGCGAGCAGCTCGCCCACCGCACCGGCGCGCCGCGCGTGGCCAAAGCCACGCAGGAGGCCGCCGCCCGCGCCAAAGCCGCGCCCGCCCCCGCCGCCGCGCCTGCCGCCCCGGCTGCGCCGGGCGTCGCGCCGGAGGTCGTGGCCGCCATCGCCGCGGCCGTCGCCTGCACCGAGAGCGGCGCTGTGGTGCGCAGCATCCGCCGCGCGCCCGCCCCCGCCGGCAGCACGCCGCGCCGCGGCGCGTGGGGCCAGGCGGGCCTGAACGCCGCCACCCGGCCGTTTTTGAGCTGAAAGAGGTAAAACCATGAGCATCATTCAAAACATTCAGGGCATCTTCGCCGCGTCCGGCTGGGCCGTTCTGGGCGATTTTGCCGCCGGCGGCTGGAAGTATGCCGTCATGATCGTGGTGGCCTGCGTGCTCTTGTACCTGGCCATCGTCAAGCAGTTTGAACCGCTGCTTTTGCTGCCCATCGGCTTCGGCATGCTGATGGCGAACCTGCCGCTGGACAACATCATCCATATGGAGATCTTTTTGAACGAGACCGGCCATATCAACTGGGAGATGCTGGGCAACTCCGGCGGGCTGGCGGATTATCTCTATCTCGGCGTCAAGCTGGGCATCTATCCGCCGCTGATCTTCCTGGGCATCGGCACCATGACCGACTTTGAGCCGCTGATCGCCCGGCCGTCGAGCCTGCTGCTGGGCGCGGCGGCGCAGCTGGGCATCTTCGTGACCTATATCGGCGCGAAGGCGCTGGGCTTTACCGGGGCGGAGGCTTCCTCCATCGGCATCATCGGCGGCGCGGACGGCCCGACGGCCATCTTTGTCACCAGCCAGCTGGCCCCGCACCTGCTGGGCTCCATCGCCGTGGCGGCCTACTGCTATATGGCGCTGGTGCCGGTCATCCAGCCGCCGATCATGAAGCTGCTGACAACCGAAAAAGAGCGCATGATCGTGATGGATACCCCGCGCAAGGTCTCCCGCACCGAGAAGATCCTCTTCCCCGTGTTCGTCACGATCCTGGTCAGCCTGACGCTGCCCGACGCGGCCATCCTGGTCGGCTGCCTGATGCTGGGCAACCTGATGAAGGAATCCGGCGTGGTTGAGCGCATCACCAAGACCGCGGGCAACGAGCTGATGAACATCATCACGATCTTCCTGGGTTTCTCGGTCGGCTGCACGACCAGCGCCGATACCTTCCTGACCCTGCGCACGGTGCAGATCATTGCGCTGGGCATCTTCGCGTTCGGGTTCGGCACCGCGGGCGGCGTGCTGCTGGGCAAGGTCATGTGCGCTGTCACCCACGGCAAGATCAACCCGCTGATCGGTTCGGCGGGCGTTTCGGCCGTGCCGATGGCTGCGCGCGTGAGCCAGAAGGTCGGCCAGGAGTACAACCCCCGCAACTACCTGCTGATGCACGCGATGGGCCCCAACGTGGCGGGCGTCATCGGCTCCGCCGTCGCGGCCGGTATCCTCATCAACATGTTCGGCCATTGAGCGCCCCAACCCTTATAACCACCATATAACTACCGCAGCGCCGGTCCCCCAAGGAAAGGGGACCGGCGCTTCAGCGTGTCGAGTAACTCGACACGCTGCAAAGGGGGCAACAGCCGCGCACGGCAATTGCCTAACGCGGCTATTTCCCCTTGTGTATCCCCTTCGACAAAATTTTACGTCTAATCGCGCACTCGTCACTTCGTTCCTCGCACACAATTTGCCGTAAAATTTCCCTG
>DWXD01000061.1 GCA_019119365.1 Candidatus Gemmiger stercoripullorum
TTCCAAAGGGCTGCGGAGCCGAGCACCGCCTGCGGCGGATACAGCGAGGCGGAGCAGGGGCAGCGGTCGCAGAGCGCAAGCGCCATTTATGGCGCGCCGCGCGATGCGGGCACCGCAACCCGGAGAAATAGCCGCGTTAGGCAATTGCCGTGCGCGGCTGTTGCCCTCTTTGCAGCGTGTCGAGGAACTCGACACGCTGAGCCGCCGGGCTTTCCTTTTGGCGGCGGGCGTGGTACAATGGCAGAAACGTCCGCCCCCCGCGCGCCCGAAAGCCGCCCGGGCCCGGGCAAAAGAAAACGAAAGAGGAATGTGAACGATGAGTGCGATCCTTGCCGTATGCGGCGAAAACTTCTGCGCCATGGTCAGCGACGGCCGCATGGTCGAAGAACCGGTGCAGGGCGGCAGCCCCAAGATCATCACCAACGACCTGCCCAAGCTGCGCAAGGTCAACCGGAACGTTCTGGTCGGCTTTGCGGGCGATACGCTGGCCGCCGTGCAGATCGTCAACGCCCTGGACGAATACGACACCAGCGTGCTGACGCTGGAAAAAACCGTGCGCATCCTGCGCGAAAAAGCTCTGACCGTCACGGCGCAGCCGGTCGGCGTGCGGCTGCTTGTCGGCGGGCGCGGGCGCAAGGGCGGCTTTGTGCTCACCAGCCTGGGCAGCGATGCGGGCTATGAACCGCAGACCCAGCCCGCCCGCGCCGGGGCCTACCTGATTGAAGGCGCCTGCTCGCACAGCGACATCGGCCCCTATCTGGAGCAAAAGGTCAAGCCGGAGGCGGCGAACTGGAAAGGGCTCGACGATGTGGCCCGCACGCTGGATGCCTGCATCGCCGCCATCGCCGAGCGGGACAAGACCGTGAACACCTCTTATTTCCGCGAACTTGTTATGTAACACGGCCGCCGCGCCGGGAAAGGAAACGATATGGACTGCAATGCACAGCTGGCCGCCCTGCCTGCCGGGGCGCCGGACGATGTCGAACGGTTCTATCAGGCCGGATACTTTGCGGCGGCGGAGCGCCGCATCGGCGCGCTGCTGGCCGAAGACCGCCTGCCGCCCATGGCGAAGGCGGCGCTGCAGGCGCGTGCCGAACAGATGCGCCGCCTGCCCGAAAACTACCCCTACACGCGCGCCGCGGCGCTGGAACGCCTGCGGCGTGAAGTGCCCGATTTTACCGAATCCGAGTTTGACGCCCTTGTGGACAGCGGCCACATCGACTGGCGCTTTATCGAGGGCGAACCCCATTACCAGGAGCGCTTTGCCGAAACGCTGGCCATCTACCCGGCGCTCAACGCGCGCGGCTTTGCCGCCGACCCGCCCAGCGACCTGCGCGCGCGCACGGCGCAGCAGCTGCGCGCCGCCGGCCGCCTGCAGGCCGAGATCACGCTGCGCCTGACGCTGGCCCCGGCGCAGCCCGCCGCGCCCGAAACGCCGGTGCAGGCGTGGCTGCCGTTCCCGGCCGCCTGCCCGGAGCAGAGCCACATTGAGCTGCTGGACGCCACGCCCGGCGGCACGCTCGCCCCGGACGATGCGCCCCAGCGCACGATCTTCTGGCAGGGCACGGCGGCGCAGGCCCCGTTTTCCGTCACCTTCCGCTACCGCTTCCGCACGGTCTGGCATGACCTGGAAGCGGCCGCCGCCGTCCCCGAAGCAGACCCGGCCGTCGGCTTTTTGGAAGAGGAAGCGCCGCACATCCAATTCACGCCCTGGCTGCGCGACCTCTGCGCGCAGATCACGGCGGGCTGCGGCGACCCGCTGGCCCGGGCGCGCGCGGTCTACGACTATGTCACCCTCCACACCAGCTACCGCTACCAGCCTGCCTACATCTGCCACGATTCCATCGCCGACGGCTGCGCCAGAAACGGCTGGGGCGACTGCGGCGTCATGGCGCTGCTGTTTATCACGCTGTGCCGCCTGGCGGGCGTTCCGGCGCGCTGGCAGAGCGGCCTTTCGGTCACGCCGGACCACGCGGGCTGCCACGACTGGGCGCAGTTCTACCTGACCGGCTACGGCTGGCTCTGGGCCGACTGTTCGTTCGGCGCGGGCGCGCACCGCCGCGGCGACGAAGCGCTGCGCCGCCACTATTTCGGCCACCTTGACCCGATGCGCATGGTCGCCAACCGCCGCTGCTTCGCCCAGCTGACCCCGCCGTGCGAAGCCTGGCGCGACGACCCGTACGACAACCAGACCGGCGAGCTCGTGCTGGACGGCCGCCCGCTGCACGGCGCCGCCCGCCTGCACACAAGCGAAGTGCTGGATTTCAAGCTGCTGTAAAAACCGGCGGGCCCGCCCGCTGCATAGCCCAAACGCCGCCCCGCGGGTTGACAGCCCGCGGGGCGGCGTGGTACAGTAAAACTGTACACGGTTCAAAATTCACACCCGGGAGGTGGTTGACGTTGGATACCCCCAGTAGACCTGTACAACAAAATATCCGGACGGCAGCCGCCTGTTTTTGCCATGCGCGGGCCGGCCGGGCGGGGGAGAACCGTCTCTTTGCGCCGGGCCGGGCCTGAGCGTGGCGCGCCTTTGCGCGTTTTGTTTTATAAAAGGACAGCTGCCGCCTGAAAAGGAGGCAGTTTTTTATGGCCCACACCACCATCGAGACCCTCAAGACCATGCTGGCGCACCTGGACGACGCCAAAAAGTACCAGAGCCTGCGCGATGTGCTGCAGTCGCTGCCCGCGCCCGACCTGGCCCCCGTGTTCGAGGACCTGAGCCCGGAAAAGCGCCCCGTGCTGTTCCGCCTGTGCCCCAAAGACCAGGCCGCCGCGCTGTTTGCCGAACTCACGCCCGAAACGCAGCAGAGCTTGATCGAGGAGCTGTCGGACAAAGAGCTGGGCGCGGTCGTGGCCGCGCTGTGCGCCGACGACGCCGCCGACCTTGTCGAGGAGATGCCCGCGAGTGTCGTCCGGCGCATCCTGGCCCAGGCCGACGCGGGCACGCGCCGCACCATCAACGAGCTGCTCAAATACCCGCAGGACTCCGCCGGGGGCGTCATGACGCCGGAATTCATGGAGCTGCGCCCCGGCTGGACCGTGCGCCGCGCCATGGCCGAGCTGCGGGCCCACGGCTTTGACAAGGAGACCATCAACACCTGCTACGTCACCGGCCCCGACCGCACGCTGCTGGGCGAAGTCACGCTGCGCGCGCTCGTGCTGGAAAAGGACCCCGGCCGCCCGGTGCAGGCGCTCATGCAGGAGGCCCCGGTCCGCGCCGCGACCGCGGCCGACCGCGAGGAAGTTTCGCGCCTGTTTGAAAAATACGGCCTGCTGGCCATCCCGGTCGTCGACGCCGAGGACCGCCTCGTCGGCATCGTCACGGTGGACGACGCCATGACCATCCTGCAGGACGAAACGGCCGAGGACCTGGCCAAGATGAACGCGATGGCCCCCAGCGACAAGCCCTATTTCCGCATGAGCCTGTGGGAGCTCTACCGCAGCCGCGCGCCCTGGCTGCTGTTTCTGATGCTCAGCGCCACCTTTTCAAGCCTTGTCATCCGCGGCTACGAGGACGCCCTTGCCGCCGTCACGGCGCTGACAGCCTATATCCCGATGCTCACCGATACCGGCGGCAACGCCGGCAGCCAGAGCACCTCCACCATCATCCGCGGCCTGGCCGTGGGGGACATCACCCCGCGGGACTGGCTGCGCGTGCTCTGGCGGGAGCTGCGCGTGGCGCTTTTGTGCGGCGGCACGCTGGCGGTGTGCAACTTCGGCAAGATGCTGCTGCTTGACCGCATGGCTGCGCCGGTGGCGCTGGTCGTCAGCCTCACGCTCGTGTGTACGGTGCTGCTCTCCCAGCTCATCGGCGGCGCGCTGCCGGTGGCGGCCCGCCGCCTCGGCGTCGACCCGGCCGTCATGGCCTCGCCGGTCATCACCACCATCGTCGACACCACCACGCTGCTGATCTACTTCAACTTCGCCCGCCTCGTCCTGCACCTGGCGTAAGCATAAAAAACGAAACGGCCGGAAGGTGCAACCCTTCCGGCCGTTTTAAATTTCGGCGCGTTTATTCCGGCGCGATGTCAAAGCGATAGATCGTGGTGGCGCTGTAGGCGGCCTTGGGCGTCACGGTCGTATCGGGGAACTCCATGTGGTTGGGCGCATCGGGGTAGTCCTGCGTTTCCAGGCACACGGCGCAGCGCTTTTCATACTGCGCGCCGTCCTTGCAGGGCGTCGTCACTTCCAGCATGTTGGAGGTGTACAGCTGCACGCCGGGCAGCGTGGACAGCGTCTCCATGCGGATACCGGTCTGCGGGCCGGTCAGCCAGGCAATGTGCCGCAGCCCGCTGTCGGGCACCACCAGGCAGTGGTCGTACCCGCCGCCGTACTTCAGCGGCGTCTCGTCGGCCTCAATGTCGCGGCCCAGCGTCTTTTCCTCGGTAAAGTCGAGCGCGGTGCCCGCCACCGGCAGGATGCGCCCGGTCGGGATCAGGTCGGCGTCGGTCTCCAGGAACTCCGGCGCGTCCATCGAAAGCCGGTGCCCCAGCACGGTGCCGGAAGCATGGCCGTTCAGGTTGAAGTAGCTGTGGTTGGTGATGTTGATGACGGTCGGCGCGTCGGTGGTGGCTGTGTACTGGATCATCAGCCCGCTGCCCGCCAGCGTGTACAGCACCTCCAGCGTCACGTTGCCGGGGAACCCGTCGGTGCCGTCGGGGCTGACCGCGCGCAGCAGCACGCCGTCCCCGCCGTCGGGCGCGGGCTCCATCTCGAACACGGTGCGCATAAAGCCGTGCTCGCCGCTGTGCAGGCAGTTGCCGTGGTCGTTGACGGTCACATGGTATTCTTCGGCGTTGAGGTAGAACTTCGCCCCGGCAATGCGGTTGGCAAACCGGCCGACGACCGAGCCCATCGCGCCGCCGTTGGCCTCGTAGCCTTCCACATCGGGGTAGCCGAGCACCACGTCGACCGGCTTGCCGCTGCGGTCCGGCACGATCAGGCGCTGGATGGCCGCGGCATAGCTCAAAATATGCGCTTCCAGGTGTTCGTTTTTCAGCATGGCGACCTGCACCGGCTCGCCGGCGCGGGTGGTGCCGAATTGTTTGATCTGTACGCTCATGAGGGGGCCTCCTTCATTTGTTCATCATTCATCGTCCCCGGGGTCGGGGGCGTCTGGTCCGGTTTGGGGGCGGTGCGCCAGGTCGTAGCGCACGCTTTCGGCCACCTGGCCCTGGCCGTAGTTCAGCATGCGGTTCACGCGGCTCACGGTGGCGCTGGAAGCGCCGGTCTCCCGGCGGATCTCGCTGTACACCTTGCCTTCCTGCAGGCAGCAGGCCACGTCATAGCGCTGCTCCAGCGTGCGCAGCTCGGTCACGGCGCACAGGTCGTCAAAAAAGCGGATGCACTCTTCCAGGCTGCCAAGCCGCAGGATGGCTTCGTACAGGGCGGTGCTGCGCGGCGGCTGCGGACCGCCGCGATAATTGCCGGCGCGCATAGGCATCTCCTTTTTTAAATGGGGTGAACGGGGTGAAAAACGCGGCCGCCCCGCCAGGCCCAAAGGGACGGGCAGGCGGGCGTTTGACTGCTGCTTCAATTGTAGCAACTTGCACGCGGCAAGTCAAGGCACTAAAGCGGTAAAGCATTGGCGGAATACACAAAAAGAACAAAGAATATTTGGCAAGAAACGTGAAGGCTGCGGCAAAAAACGACGTTTGCCCCTTGACAATTTCCGCGCCCTCCCCCATAATGAAACATAAGCAGGCATTTCTGTCTAAACATTCACAGGAGGATCATGATATTATGATTGAGGAACTTTTCGGCAACATCCTCAACCTGCAGTGGCAGCAGGTGGTCATGTGGGCCATCGGCGGGCTGCTGATCTGGTTGGCGATCAAGAAACAGATGGAACCCTCGCTGCTGCTGCCCATGGGCTTCGGCGCGATCCTGGTCAACCTGCCGATGTCCGGCGCCGTCACCCAGATCATTGACGGCGTGGAGGAGGTCGGCCCCATCGATGTGCTGTTCAACGCCGGTATTGCCAACGAGCTCTTCCCGCTTTTGCTGTTTGTCGGCATCGGCGCCATGATCGACTTCACGCCGCTGCTCTCCAACCCCAAGATGATGATCTTCGGCGCGGCGGCGCAGTTTGGCATCTTCTTCACCCTCTGCGTGGCGACGCTCATGGGCTTTGAGGTCAAGGACGCTGCCTCCATCGGCATCATCGGCGCGGCGGACGGCCCCACCTCCATCGTCGTCGCCAACATGTTCCAGTCCAACTACCTCGGCGCCATCGTCGTCGTGGCCTACTCTTACATGGCGCTGGTGCCCATCGTGCAGCCGCGCGTTATCAAGCTCATCACCACCAAGCACGAGCGCCGCATCCGCATGGCGTATGCGGACCGCCAGGTCTCCAAGCTGACCCGCATCCTGTTCCCCATCATCGTCATGGCGCTGGCCGGCCTTGTCGCCCCGCGCAGCGTCGCGCTGATCGGTTTCCTGATGTTCGGCAACCTGATCCGCGAGTGCGGCGTGCTGGACGGCCTTTCTGACACGGCGCAGAAGGACCTGGCCAACCTCATCACGCTCTTCCTGGGTCTGACCGTCGCCACCAAGATGCAGGCGGCCAGCTTCCTGACCCCGCAGACGCTCATGATCATGGTGCTCGGCCTTGTCGCGTTCGTGTTCGACACCGTCGGCGGCGTCATGGTCGCCAAGGTCTACAACCTCTTTGCCAAGACCAAGATCAACCCGATGATCGGCGCGGCCGGTATCTCGGCCTTCCCGATGTCGGCCCGCGTCATCAACAAGATGGGCCTGGAGGAAGACAACCAGAACTTCCTGCTCATGCACGCGGTCGGCATCAACGTCTCCGGCCAGATCGCCTCGGTCATTGCGGGCGGCATGATCATGACGCTGTTCGCCTGATGCGGCGCAAAGATTCACTGTAAAGGAGCGTAACTGTAATGTCCAATATTGAGACTTTCCTGCAGGTACTGCCGCTGGCCGGCGCCGGGTGGCTGGGCGTGTTCGTCGTCACCATCGTCATCGTGCTGGGCGCCGAGCTGCTGAACTACTTCACCCGCAACAGCGGCGGCAAGAAGTAACACCGCAAAAATCCATTGACAAATGCGGGCCCGGACGCTAAAATGAGAGCAATCCCTGCGCGGCCGCCAACGGAGGTGTGTGCCATGCAGCCCATCAGCCAGGAAGCCCTGCGCAAAGCGCAGGCAGGGGACGAAACGGCCATCGCCGCCCTCATCGCCCGCCTGATGCCGCTGATCCGCAAAAGCGCGCGCCAGAACCTGGCCCCCGGCCTGGATCTCGAGGACGCCGTGCAGGAGGGACTCATCGGTCTGTTTGAAGCGCTGCGCCGCTATGATGCGGACCGCGGCGCGCCGTTCGTGCCGTTTGCCGCGGCGTGCATCCGGCACGCCCAGCAGGACGCCCGCCGCGCCGCCACCCGCAAAAAGCACGCGCCGCTCAACGACAGCGTTCCGCTGCCAGAGGATGAAGCCGCCCCCGGCCCGGAGGAGCTGGCCATCGCCAGCGAGACCTTCGACCGTGTGGTGCAGCGCATCCGCACCCTGCTTTCCCCGCTGGAGCGCGCCGCGCTGCTCGCCAGTCTCGACGGCCGCAGCGCCGCCGACACGGCCCGCGCCATGGGCTGCACGCCCAAGGCGGTGGAAAACGCGCTGGCGCGCGCACGCCGCAAACTGCGGGCCGCGGCCCCGTAAGCGGCCGGCAAAACCGCCCTGTCGGTTTTGCCGCGCCTTCCCCATTTGGACTTAGGCGTTCCCCGCCTGGTCAATATTACAAAGTGCCCCCAGTAGCTTGGCGATCATTTCTTCCTGGGTCAAACCATGGGCGTTGGTTAACATTCTTCCGCGGGCAAATATTTTAAGAGGAGATACCCACTATGTTTGAAGACAAGACTTTGGTATGCAAGGATTGCGGCAAGGAGTTCGTCTGGACCGCCGGCGAGCAGGAATTCTACGCTTCCCGCGGTTTCGAGAACCAGCCCCAGCGCTGCAAAGCCTGCCGCGATGCCCGCAAGAACGCCGTCCGCGGTGAGCGCCAGATGTTCGACGCCGTGTGCGCCAGCTGCGGCAAGGCCTGCAAGGTGCCTTTCCAGCCGCGTGAGGACCGCCCGGTCTACTGCAGCGAGTGCTTCGCCAAGATGAAGCAGAACTGAGAAACCTGCCCCCGCCGCCCGGCCCCTCGCCGGGCGGCGGTTTTTTATATGGTTTTATAAAGTATAAGCCCCGCGGCCAACGGCCGCGGGGCTACCGCATCTAAACTCTGAACTCTGAACTCTAAACTCTAAAAAAGCGCCAGCATCTCCAAAATCTTCCGCGCATATTCTTCGCTGGCTGCGGCGTCGTCGGGGATGGTCAGGCGGTGGCCGGCGCCGGGGACAAGCAGGAAGGGCAGGTTTTGTCCCGCGCAGAAATCGCGCACAAGATGCCAGTCGATGTAGCTGTCCGCCCCGCCCGAGACCATGCCCAGCACGGTGTCCCCGGGCCGGATGGCGGCGAGCGCCCCGGCCAGCGGCGTCAGGTACAGGCTGCGCGCCGCAACGCCCAGCTGCCGCAGGCTGCGCGCGGCCACGACGGTGCCAAGGCTCTTGGACAAAAACACGATGTCCGCATACGCGCCCCAGTCGACCGCGGCGAGCTGCGCGCCTACGTCCGCCTGCGCCGTGCAGGCGGCGGCGTCCAGGTCGGCGCGCTGCGCGGCTGTCTGCGCGCTGTAGGCCAGCGGCAGCACCGTGTACCCGGCCGCCTGCCCGCGCGCGGCCCCTGCGGCCAGCAGCCCGGTCCCGCAGGTGTAGCCGATGCCGGGAAACAGGACCAGCAGCTTTTGTGTGGACATGCGGGGTTCCCCCTTCCGGTTTTCTGTTTTCAGCATACTGACCCGCCCGGCGGCTGTCAAGTGGGCAGTGTGCCCAAAAATCGGGGCGGCGGGGGCGCTTTTTGCGGCCGGTTCGCGCCTTGACAGCGCCCCGGGCGCATGGTAGAATAATAAAAATCACGCAAAGCCACTGTAAAATCACGGCTTTGCCGCGAGATCATTTTTCGGGAAGGAGGCCCTGCAGCGTGGCGTATCGGTTTACCCCTTTGCTCAACAGCTCTGCGTTTGGCGGTGCAGCGCTCTTTCCTGTGGCTGCGCCCGGGCTTCGTATTTGACTTTTCCCTTTTTTGGGGAAAAGTTTTTTTTTGCCCATTCACGCCCGGGACCCTATCCCTGTTAAGGAGGCTGTTCTATGCTGATCCGCCATGCCAAGGACTGTAACGGCCGCGCCTGCGATGTGTGGCTGCGCGACGGAAAGATCGCCGCCCTCGGCGTCGATCTGCCTGCGCCCGCAGGCGAGGAGATCCTCGACGCCCGCGGCCTGACCGTGCTGCCCGCCTTCATCGACACCCACTGCCACTGGCGCACGCCGGGCTTTGAATATAAGGAAGACATCGCCACCGGTTCGGCGGCGGCTGCGGCGGGCGGCTACACCTTTGTCAACCTGATGCCCAACACCAGGCCCGTGTGTTCGGACGCCGAAACGGCGCACGCCGTGCAGCAGAAAGCCGAGGCCATCGGCCTGTGCGGCGCCAACCAGTGCGTTTCGATCACGAAGGACTTCGACGGCCGCACGCTCGACCACCTGCTCACGCTGCCGGAGGATATCCGCTTTATCAGCGAGGACGGCCACGGCGTGCAGGATAACGCCGTCATGGCGCGCGCGTTTGCCATCGCCACCGAGCGCGGCCTGACCGTCATGTCCCACGCCGAAGATATGGAAGTCAGCCCCTGGGACTACCGCCTGGCCGAAAACCTTGAGACGCTGCGCAACTGCCACCTGGCCGAGTACTACGGCACGCGGCTGCACATGTGCCACGTCTCCACGCGGGAGGCCGTCGATATGGTGCGCCAGTCCCGCCGCCGCGGCGCGCTCGTCACCTGCGAAGTCACGCCGCACCATTTGTGGTTTGACGACAAGCGCCTGCAATACCGGGTCAACCCGCCCATCCGCACGGCGGACGACGTCAAGGCGCTTGTCGATGCGATCAAAGACGGCACCGTCAGCTGCATCGGCACCGACCACGCCCCCCACACGGCCGAGGACAAGGCGAAAGGCGCGGCCGGGATGGTCGGGCTCGAGACCGCCTTTGCAGTCTGCTACACCAAGCTCTGCCGCATGGAGGGCCTGCCGCTGGAGATGCTGAGCTTTTTGATGAGCTCCGGCCCCGCGCAGGTGCTCGGCCTCGACGACCGCAAGGGCCTGCTGGCCCCCGGCTACGACGCTGACCTCGCGCTGGTCGACCTCGACCACATGTATACGGTCGAAGCCGCCAAACTGCACTCCAAGAGCAAAAACAGCCCCTACGACGGCGAACATCTCTACGGCCGCGTCGTCACAACGATCAAGCAAGGCCGTATCACCTACCGCAGCGAGCAGTAAAAGGAGTGGAACGCAAATGACCAACATGGACAAACTGTACGAAGCCGTGGCCGCGCGCGGCCCGGTCTGCGTCGGGCTGGACACCGAGTTCGGCTACCTGCCCGAGACCGCCGTCGACCCTGCCAAAACGGCGGGGGAGAACATCGTCGCCTTCAACCGCGCCCTGATCGAAGCGACCAAAGCCGTGGCGGGCTGCTACAAGGTGCAGATCGCCTACTATGAGGCGCTGGGCCTGGACGGTATGCGCGCCTACGCCGAAACGCTGCGCCTGGTGCGCGAGAGCGGCTGCCCGGTCATTGCCGATATCAAGCGCGGCGACATCGCCAAGACGGCAGAAATGTACGCCAAGGCGCACTTTACCGGCGACTTTGAAGCCGACCTCCTCACGCTGGCCCCCTATATGGGGTTGGACTCCATCAGCCCCTATCTGCCGTACTGCCAGGAGCAGGGCAAGGGCGTGTTCGTGCTCTGCCGCACCTCCAACCCCGGCCGCGTCGACTTTGAATACCAGACCCTGGCCGACGGCCGCCCGGTCTACACGATGGTCGGCGACGCGCTGACCCAATTGGGCGCGGATTACCAGGGCGAGCACGGTTATTCCAGCGTCGGCCTGGTCATCGGCGGCACCACCGGCGAGGAAGCCTCCACCATCCGCGCCCGCTACCCCGGGACCTTCTTCCTGATCCCGGGTTACGGCGCGCAGGGCGGCAAGGCGGCCGATATCGCCCAGTATCTCAACAAAGGCAACGGCGGCGTCGTCAACTCCAGCCGCGGCATCCTGCTGGCCTGGAAAAAGCAGCCCGGCGTCGCCTACGACGAAGCCGCCTACAACGAGTGCGTGCGCATGAAGGAGGATATCCAGAGTGAGTGCGACAAGCTGTAACGTCCGGGTGCTGCGCCAGAAGGCGGTCGCATCCGATATCCGCCGCCTGACGGTGGCGCTGCCCAAGGAGGGCCCCCGCCCCCATGCCGGGCAGTTTTACATGCTGCGCTGCTGGAGCGCGGCCGAAACGCCGGTGCTCTCCCGCCCGATCAGCGTCCACGATGTGGACGAGCGCGAAGGCACGCTGACCTTCCTGTACCAGATCAAGGGCGAAGGCACCCAGAAACTGGCCCACCTGGCCTGGGGACAGACGCTGACCCTGACCGGCCCCTGCGGCAACGGCTTCGACGTGGCCGCGGCGGCCGCCGCCGGGCGCGTGGCCGTTGTGGGCGGCGGTATCGGCGTGGCGCCGCTGCTGCTGCTGTGCAGGGAGCTGGCCGCCGCCGGCTGCAAACCGGAGCTGTACGCGGGCTTCCGCGATGCGCCCTATGCGCTGGAGGACTTCCTGCCCTACTGCGCCGCCATCAGCGTTGCGACCGATTCCGGCGCCGTGGGCTACCATGGCCTTGTCACCGGCATTTTGCACCCGGAGGAATTCGACCTGGTGCTGACCTGCGGCCCCAATGTGATGATGCAGGGCGTCTACCGCCTCTGCGCCGAAAAGGGCGTGCCCTGCCTGGCCAGCCTGGAGCGCAAGATGGCCTGCGGCCTGGGCGCCTGCCTGGGCTGCACCTGCCACACGAAAGTCGGCCCCAAAACCGTCTGCCAGGACGGCCCGGTATTCCCCGCACAGGAGGTGTTCGACCTTGGCTGAATTTGCAAACGTCGACCTGCATGTCGACCTTCTCGGCAAACGCCTGGCCGGGCCGGTCATTGCGGCCTCCGGCACCTTCGGCTTCGGGCCGGAGTATGCGGGCATCGAGGACCTGACGCTGCTCGGCGGCATCTCCGGCAAGGGGCTGACGCTGCACGGCCAGCCCGGCAACAGCGGCGAGCGCCTGTACGAGACGCCCTCCGGCCTGATGAACTCCATCGGCCTGCAGAACCCCGGCGTCGACCACTTTATTGAACACGAGCTGCCCGCCATGAAAGCCCTTGGCACCACCGTGTGGGCCAACCTGGGCGGCCATACGGTGGAAGAAAATGTCGAGGGCGTAGAAAAGCTCTGCGCCGCCGGGGTCGACTTCCTCGAGCTCAACATCAGCTGCCCCAACGTCAAGCAGGGCGGCCTTGCGTTCGGCATCCGCGCCGCGGACGCCGCGGGCGTGGTGGGCGCGGTGCGCAAAGTCTGCACCGTGCCGCTCATCGTCAAGCTCAGCCCCCAGGCCGAAAACCTGCCCGACATGTGCCGCGCGGTCGAAGCCGCGGGTGCGGACGGTCTGAGTCTGTGCAACACCTTCCAGGCCTGCGCCATCGACATCGAGCGCCGCCGCCCGGTGTTTGACAACACCTTCGCCGGGCTGTCCGGCCCGGCCGTGCGGCCCATTGCGCTGCGCATGGTCTGGCAGGCCGTGGGCGCGGTGTCTATCCCGGTCGTCGGGCTGGGCGGCATCTTGACCGGGCGCGATGCGCTGGAGTTCATCATGGCCGGCGCGGCCGCCGTACAGGTCGGCACCGCCAACTTCCTGGACCCGCGGGCCTGCGTGCGCATCACGCAGGAGATCGCCGCCTGGATGGACGCCCACGGTGTGCACAGCCTTGAGGAGATCCGCGGCTGCGCGCGCGGATAAAACTGCAATAATATACAGTTTGGCTGCATATCTTGCAACAATATGCAGGATGTGCTACAATCAAAAAAATACGGCTTCCGCGGGCGGGGGAGAGCGCCGCCCCGGCGGATACGAAAATTCAAACAGTAACAGGGAGGAAACGACCATGGCCAGAGATGCAAAAGAGATTTTGAAAGAATGCGGAGCTTTCCTGGAAGGACACTTCCTTTTGTCCAGCGGCCGTCATTCGGGCGCTTACTGCCAGATGGCCTATTTGCAGCAGTACCCCGAAAAGTGCGGCGAGGTCATGGCCCCGGTGGCCGAGCAGCTCAAGGCGATGGATGTCGATGTGTTCGTCGGCCCGGCCATGGGCGGCATCGTCTATGCCTATGAGCTGGCCCGCCAGTGCGGCAAGCGCGCGATCTTCACCGAGCGCGTCGACAACCAGATGACCCTCAAGCGGTTCGCCATCAACCCCGGCGAGCGCTGCGTCATCGCGGAGGACGTCGTCACCACCGGCGTGTCCAGCCTCGAGACCAAGCGCGTTATTGAGGAAGCGGGCGGCGTGTGCCTGGGCATCGTCTGTGTGGTCGACCGCACGACCGCCGCGGCGCCTTCGCCCATCCCGATCCTGGCCAGCGCGCTCAAGCTGCAGCTGCCCAACTACGCGCCGGACGAATGCCCGATCTGCAAGGAAGGCAAGCTGCCGCTGGTGCATCTGGGCAGCCGCAAAATGCAGGAAAAGGCGAAGCAAACGCTTTGAGCGCTGCGCGCAGGACCCCCAAAACTATTACAAAGCGGAACGAGAGGCAAACTATGCAGGCTTATCTGATTTTGGCAAACGGCACCGTGCTGGCCGGGCAAAGCGTCGGCTGCCCGGGCACCACGGTGGGCGAGGTCGTGTTCGCCACCGGTATGGTCGGTTTCCAGGAAACGCTGACCGACCCGAGCTATTACGGCCAGATCATCACCCAGACCTACCCGCTGATCGGCAACTACGGCTTCAACAGCGAGGATATGGAAAGCGGGCGCATCTGGGCGCGCGGCTACATCGTGCGCGAAGCGTGCACCACGCCCAGCAACTTCCGCTGTGAGGAAACGCTGGACGCATTCCTGAAAAAGCACGGCATCATCGGTATCGAGGGCGTCGACACCCGCAGCCTGACCCGCACCCTGCGCGAGAGCGGCGTCATGAACGGCGCCATCACCACCGAGTTCGACCCCGCCGCCGAGCCCGAGCGCCTGGCGCAGCTGATGCCGGCCATCCAGGGCTACGCCGTCACCGGCGCGGTCGCGGCCACCACCTGCCGCGAAGCAAAGACCTATGAGCCGGCCGGCGGCCTGGCCGAAGGCGCGCGCCCGCTGCATGTGGCGCTGCTGGACCTGGGCTGCAAGAACAACATTGTGCGCTGCCTGCAAAAGCGCGGCTGCCGCGTGACCGTGCTGCCCGGCACGGCCACGGCCGCCGAGCTGGCCGCCCTCGCCCCGGACGGCCTCATGCTCTCGAATGGCCCCGGCGACCCGGCCGAGAACGTCGAAATCATCAAAAACATCGGCGAGATGCTGGATACCGGCATCCCCGCCTTCGGCATCTGCCTGGGCCACCAGCTCACGGCGCTGGCGGCCGGGGCCAAGACCAGCAAGATGAAGTACGGCCACCGCGGCGCCAACCAGCCCGTGACCGATTTCGCCACCGGCCGCACCTTCATCACCAGCCAGAACCACGGCTACGCCGTGCTGGGCGCCACGCTGCCCCGCGGCGTGGGCCGGGTCAGCCATGTCAACGCCAACGACAAGACCTGCGAAGGCATCGAATACCTGCAGTGGAACTGCTTCACCGTGCAGTTCCATCCCGAAGCCAGCGGCGGCCCGCGGGATACCGAGTTCCTGTTCGACCGCTTCCTGCAGAACATCCGCCGCATCAACCGCGTGAAAGGAGTGCAGTAACATGCCCAAAGATCCCCGCATCAAAAAGGTCATGGTCATCGGCTCCGGCCCCATCATCATCGGCCAGGCGGCGGAGTTCGACTACTCCGGCACGCAGGCCTGCCGCGCGCTGAAAAGCGAGGGCATCGAGACGGTGCTCGTCAACTCCAACCCCGCCACCATCATGACCGACCCCGATATTGCCGACCATGTCTACATCGAACCGCTGACCGCCGCCGTTGTCGAGCGCATCATCGAAAAAGAAAAGCCCGACGCCATCCTGCCCAACCTCGGCGGCCAGATGGGCCTCAACCTTTCGATGGAGCTGGCCCGCTCCGGTTTTCTGGGCCGCAGCGGCGTGCGCCTGCTGGCCTGCCGCCCCGACACCATCGACCGCGCCGAGGACCGCCAGCTGTTCAAGGATACGATGGAAAAGCTGCACCAGCCCATCGTGCCGTCCAAGGTCGTCGAGGAGCTGGAGGACGCCGTCGAATACGCCTCCACCATCGGCTACCCGGTCATTGTGCGCCCGGCTTTCACGATGGGCGGCACCGGCGGCGGCATCTGCGAGGACGAGGAAAAGCTGCGTGAGATCGCGACCAACGGCCTGCGCCTTTCGCCCATCCACCAGATCCTGGTCGAAAAGTGCATCGCCGGCTGGAAAGAGATCGAATACGAGGTCATGCGCGACTCCAAGGGCAACGTCATCACGGTCTGCAACATGGAGAACCTGGACCCCGTCGGCGTACATACCGGCGATTCCATCGTCGTCGCCCCCAGCCAGACCCTTTCCGACAAGGAATACCAGATGCTGCGCACCGCCGCGCTGGATATCATCACCGAGCTCGGCATCGAGGGCGGCTGCAACTGCCAGTTTGCCTTAAAGCCGGACAGCTTTGAGTATGCGGTCATCGAGGTCAACCCCCGTGTGTCGCGCTCGTCGGCGCTTGCCTCCAAGGCCACCGGCTACCCCATCGCCAAGGTCGCGACCAAGATCGCGCTGGGCTACACCCTCGACGAGATCACCAACGACGTCACCGGCGAGACCTGCGCCTGCTTTGAACCGGCGCTCGACTACGTCGTCGTCAAATACCCCAAGTGGCCGTTTGACAAGTTCGTCTATGCGGATAAGTCTCTCGGCACCCAGATGATGGCCACCGGCGAGGTCATGGCCATCGGCAACAACTTTGAGCATGCGCTGATGAAGGCCGTCTCCTCGATCGAGCTGGGCATGGACACCCTGACCCTGCCCGACTTTGAAAAACTCGGCACGGAGGAGATCATCGAACACCTGCATGTGCAGGACTCCGAGCGCGCGTTCTGCGTGTACGAGGCGCTCAAGCGCGGCGTGCCGCACCAGACCATCTACGACATCACCAAGATCGACTGGTGGTTCCTGGACAAGATGCAGCACCTGGCCGACCTGGAACAGGGCCTTAAAACCGGCGAACTGACGCAGGAAAAATACCTCGAAGCCAAGAAATACGGCTTTTTGGACAAAACCATCCTGCGCCTTTCGGGCGCGGATGCGCTGCCGGTGCAGGACCTTCGCGCCGGGTTCAAGATGGTCGACACCTGCGCGGCCGAATTCGAGGCGAAGACCCCGTATTTCTACTCCACCTACGATAAGGACAACGAAGCAGCCCAGTTCATTGACGAGCGCAGCGACAAGACGCGCAAAAAGGTGCTGGTCTTCGGCTCCGGGCCCATCCGCATCGGCCAGGGCATCGAGTTCGACTACTGCTCGGTCCATGCGGTGTGGACGCTGAAAAAGCACGGCTGCGAGGCCATCCTCATCAACAACAACCCCGAGACCGTCTCCACCGACTTTGACACCGGCGACCGCCTCTACTTCGACCCCCTCAACCCCGAGAGCGTCGACAACGTGATCGCCACCGAAAAGCCGGACGCCTGCCTTGTGCAGTTCGGCGGCCAGACCGCCATCAAGCTCGCCAAGCACATGGATGAGATCGGCCTGCCGATCCTGGGCACCCCGGCCGACGCCATCGACGAAGCCGAGGACCGCGAGCGCTTTGACGAACTGCTCGAGCGCTGCGGCATCCCCCGCCCCGAAGGCCGCACCGTCTACACGCTGGACCAGGCCCTCAAGGCGGCCGAGGAGGTCGGCTACCCGGTGCTCATGCGCCCGTCCTATGTGCTCGGCGGCCAGAACATGATCGTGGCCTACAACTCGGCCGACGTCATCGAGTATATGGGCGTCATCACGGCCCATGTCGATATGTCCCACCCCGTGCTGATGGACAAGTACATCTACGGCACCGAATGCGAGGTCGATGCCATCTGTGACGGCGAGGACTATCTCGTGCCTGGCATCATGGAGCAGATCGAGCGCACCGGCGTCCATTCCGGCGACTCCATCTGCGTCTACCCGCCCTACGATTTCCCGCAGAGCGTCATTGATACCCTTGTCGATTACACCGGCCGCTTTGCCCGCGAACTCAAGGTCGTTGGCCTTGTCAACGTGCAGTACGCCGTGCAGGACGGCAAGGTCTATGTCATCGAAGTCAACCCGCGTTCCTCCCGCACCGTGCCCTACATCAGCAAAGTCACAGGCGTGCCGATGGTCGACCTGGCCGTGCGCTGCACGCTGGGCGAAAAGCTGCGCGACATGGGCTACGGCACCGGCCTGTGGCGCGGCGGCCAGAGCCCGTATTATGCGGTCAAGGTGCCGGTGTACAGCTTCCTCAAGCTGCACGGCGTCGACACCATGCTCGGCCCCGAGATGAAGTCCACCGGCGAGGTGCTGGGCATCGCCCCCACCTTCCACGAAGCGATGATGAAGGGCCTTGTCGCCGCGGGCTACCAGTTCAAGGTGCCGGGCCCCGGCTCCTGCGTCATCATCACGGTCAAGGACGCCGACAAGGCCGAAGCCGCCGAGCTGGCCTGGAAGCTGCACGACTACGGCTACAAGATCTACGGCACGGCCGGGACCGCGCGCTACCTCAACAGCCAGATGATCCCCTGCAGCGTTGTGCGCCAGATGAGCGGCGCGCGCCCCAACGCCATCGACCTGCTGGAAAGCGGCCTTGTCGATTACATCATCTCGACCAGCCCCCACGGCCGCGACCCGCACCGCGACTCGGTCAAGTTCCGCCGCAAGGCCACCGAGCTGTCCATCCCCTGCATCACGGCGCTGGACACCGCGCGCGTGCTGGTGGATGCGCTGCGCGGCGACCACGACATCAGCCGCATGGAACTTGTCGATGTGGCCACGCTGCACCGCGATGCGGCCGCGCACTGACCAAAACGCGGAAAACAACGATAGAACAGCAAGAACCTTCAAGCGGGCGCCCGGTGGGGCGCCCGTTTTCTGCGCCGTCAAGGGGGAGAAGCGCCGAACTTTGCCCCCGGATGCCCGCTGCATTTTATGACAAATGCCAATTTTTAGAAAAATAGCGGGGCGTTTGGCAAAATCGCTTGATTCTGCGCCATATTTTTCATATAATAGTTGGCGATGATTACGCGGCCTGCCGGGGCGTCCCGCCGGGCCGATGGAGTAGGAGATAAAAGGAAATGACAAGATCGCAGTTGATTACCAAAGTTGCCAACGACACCGGCCTGACCGCCACCGCGGTCGAGAAGGTCATGGATGGGATCTTCGGGACCATTGGGGACGTGCTCCGCAATGGCGAAAAGGTCACCATCGCGGGCTTCGGCCGTTTTGAGATGCGCGAGCGCCAGACCAAGAACTTCACCAACCCCAAGACCAAGGTCACGAGCCAGCTGCAGCCCACCGCCATCCCGGGCTTCAAGGCCAGCGGCCGCCTGAAGGAAAAGGTCTCCAAGTAAGCGGGGGGCGTCCGCCGCCCCGGCTGACCACAACAGCAAACAAACCCCGGCCCCTGCGGCCGGGGACTTTTTGTGCCCGGGGCTTGCAAATTTTGCGTGAAGTTGTATAATGAGCATATTCGCCGGGCCTTTGGCCCGGCCAGGCAGAGTAGGGGACTGCGCGTTTAGTGCCTGACCAACGGGGAGTTGTGGCAGGACGAAGTGGCCGCATCAGGCGGCCCGCGGTGCGGCCCCCGCATCCCACTGCTGTATGCGGCGGCCCCGCGGGGCTGTTACACAGAGCAGAGGGTGCGTGCGCTGGGGCGCCGCGCCTTTTTGTTTTGTCCGCATGCGGCCCAGCCTTTTCTAAAGGAGGGCAATGTCATGAACCACCCCACCCTGTCCGCCCGCGGCCTGGCGCGCCTGCGTGTCGACGCCGTGCAGGAGCTGCACCGCCCGCGCACGCTGGCCCTGGCGGCCATCTTCTCGGCACTCCACCTTGTGCTCAACCAGTTCACCATCCCGGTTTCCCAGCTGCTGGAAGTCGGCTTCGACTTCCTCGCCGTGGCGGCCATCGGCTACCTGTGCGGGCCGTGGGTGGCCGGGCTGTCCGGCATCGTCACCGACGTCCTGGGCTACGTCTTGCGCCCCAACGGCCCCTATTTCCCGGGCTGGACGCTCAGCGCCGTGCTTGTCGGCATTCTGTACGGCCTGTGGCTTTACCGCCGCCCGCTCAAGCTGTGGCGGGTCGTTTTGTGCAAGCTGAACATGGTGCTGCTGTTCAACTTCCTGCTCACGCCGCTGTGGCTGCATATCACCTACGGCCAGTCCTTTGTTGTGCTCAGCAGCCTGCGCCTGGTCAAGAACATCATCAAGTTCCCCATCGACATCATCCTGCTCATGCTCGTGCTGAAAACCTGCGAGCGCATGCAGGAGCAGCGGCGCTGAACTTATCGGCCCGGCCTGCCGGGAAACCGCAAACCCTGCGTTACATCAACCCCCTGTAGGGGACGATGCTCGCACTGCGCCCGCAGGCGCGTTTCGTAGGCCAAAGACCGAAGGTCCGGCTCTTGGGCCGGAGATCGTCCCGGGAGACTTTACGCCGCGCGAACGCCCGCGGGCGGGATAAATCCCGCCCCTACGAATAAATTTTTCGCTTTGGACCAACCGGGATGGCCCCGCCCACCCGGGCGGCCGTAGGGCGGGATGCCCTCATCCCGCCGCACTCTACGCCGCCGCGAACGCCCGCGGGCGGATATGGAATCCGCCCCTACAACCAACGGTGGGCCCGTGGCCAACCGGGAAACCGCAAACCCTGCGTTACATCAAACCCCTGTAGGGGACGATGCTCGCATCGTCCCGCAGACCTTGCGCCGCCGCAATGTCTGCGGGAGGGCCATGGC
>DWXD01000062.1 GCA_019119365.1 Candidatus Gemmiger stercoripullorum
GATGTGGGTTCGGCCCTCCACTGCCTCTTACGGCAGCTTCAGCCTGCCTCTTAACTCTCAACTCTTGACAGCAAACTCTAAACTCTTAACTCTCAACTCTTGATAACAAACTCTTCGCTCTCAACTCTCAAAAACTAACTCTCCTTTGCTTGCAAACTGCGCCCAAACGCGGTATAATGCTTTCATATGCGCGCTGCGCAGCCAAACACAGCGGAGGACCGGCCCGCGCCGGTGTTTCCATACATGAAGGAGCGTTTGTTTTCGATGAATTCTTTGCGTACTAAATTCCTCAGCCTGGGCCTGGCGCTGGTCATGGCGCTCACCGCCACCGGCTGCGCGATCAGGACCCCCGCCACCGTCGGGCACATCGGCTCGGTGGAGATCCCGGCCGGCATCTATCTGCTGGCCCAGTATGAAGCCTACTCCACCGCCGCCGGGGACGCCGACCTCGCCACCGGCGAAACGGCCGACGACGTCGCCGCCGTGCTGAAAGCGGAGTGCACCGGCGAGATCGGCGGCGAGCAGGTCACGACCGACGGCGCCGACTATGTCGCCCGGCTGACGCTGCGCAACCTGCAGTACTACGCCGCGGTCGAAGCCAAGTTCGACGAACTCGGCGGCACGCTTTCGAGCTATTCCACCTCCGAAGCCGCCGAGCAGGCCGCGGAACTCTATGAAAGCAACAGCGACCTTTACCGCGCCAACGGCATCGGCCAGGACACGCTGGAAGCCTACCAGCTCAACGCCGCCAAGGCCCAGTCCATCGCCCGCCTGATCTACGGCGAGGACGGCCAGACCCCGCTGACCGACGAGGATTACACCACCTACCTGCAGGACGACTGCCTCTTCCTGGATACCGTGCAGCTGCCGCTGTTCGACGCCGCCACCTACGCCTTTGCCGATGAGGACCAGAGCGAGCAGATCGCCGCTTTGGCGCAGCAGTGCGCCGATACGCTCAACGGCTGGGCCACTGCCGAGCAGGGCCGCAGCGAGCGCTATACCTCGATGTATGAGGCCGCCCAGCAGTATGTGCCGCAGGCGTCCGAAGTCCTGGGCGCAACGATGGAATCCGCCGCTGCGCTCGACTATGTCGGCAGCTCGCTGATGACGCCGGAAGATATCGCCCTCTATGGTTCCAGCCTGACCGATTCGGTCGAGGAAAACGGCCTTGACCACTGGTTCGTCTTCAACACGGGCACCGCCTTTACGGTGATGTGCGCGGTCGACCCGCTCGAGGTCGCGAGCCTGGAAACCTACAAGGCCCAGCCGGAAGTGCTCACCGCCATGAAGGGCGATGAGGTCGAACAGATGCTGTACGACGAAGGCGCCGCCATGGAGCAGGCGCTGGACCAGAGCGCGATGAACGCCTACAAGCCGTCCAACATCAAGTACAGCGGCTGATCTTTAGGATCGTTAAAAGCGGGCGGATGTCTTCCGCCCGCTTTTTGTCTTTGTCTATCGCAGTAAGGAGACCCTATGACCGAAAACCGCTTCAAAAACCTGGCCCTCGAGGCGCTGGGCTGCTTTGTCTCGGCGCTGGGCGTCTACAGTTTTGCCGTGGCGGCCCAGGTACCGATCGACGGCATTGCCGGTGTCGGCGCCATTTTGTACCACCTGTTCGGGATGCCCATCGGCTTGTCCAACATCCTGCTCAACGTGCCCATTGTGCTGTACTGCTTCAAGCTGCTCGGGCGCGGCTTTTTCCTGCGCAGCGTGCGCTGCATGGTGATGTTCGCCTTCTTTACCGACTTTGTCCTGCCCATGCTGCCGGTCTACACCGGCGACCGCCTGCTCGCCGCCGTCTGCGGCGGCGTGGTCATGGGCATTGGCGACGCGCTGATCTATATGCAGAATTCCAGCACCGGCGGCGTCGATTTCATCACAATGGCCATCAAGGTCAAGCACCCGCACCTGCCGTTCGGCAACCTGACCTTCGGCGCGGCGCTGGCCGTGATCCTGGCCAACGGCGTCGTTTTCCGCGACGTCGACGCCATCATCTACGGCCTGATCCTCAATTTCCTGGCCTCCACCGTCATCAACCGCATGATGTTCGGCTTCAATTCCTGCATGCTGGCCATGATCGTTACCGAAAACGGCCCCGCCGCCTGCGAGGCCATCGACCGCGAAGTCGACCGCGGCTCCACCATCCTCAAGGGCTACGGCGGCTACAAGCAGGACCCGCGCGACGTTGTGCTGTGCGCCTGCAGCTCCAAGCAGCTGTACGAGATCGAAAAGGTCATCAAGCGCCTGGACCCCGGCAGCTTTATCATCATGCTGCAGGCCAACGAGATCCAGGGCGAAGGCTTCCGCCGCCTTGTGCTCGGCAAAAACGAAAAAAAGGGATAGGCAACACGGCCTTCCATAATAGAAAAGCGCAGCCGCCTTCCCCACCGGGGGAAGGCGGCTGCGCCTTTTTATTGATGTTCAGGTGATTTTCAGCGCGCGCTGGATGCGGTAGACCGCATAGCGGAACAGCCCGGCGATCATGCTGCCCTCCGCCCAGATATAGTTGGGCAGGTTGCGCCAGTAAAATTTGGGCTTGTCCACTTTGGGCAGCGCGGCGCGCGCTTCGGCAAAGCCCTTGGCATAGTCGCCGCCAAAGCCGCGCAGGCGGAACATGACCACCTTCAAAAGATACCCCAGCGCCAGCGGCACGGCGTTTACAACCAGCATCAGCGCCGGCATGTTTTTGTACGGCAGCAGGATGCTGTTGCGCCCGCTCTGGATGCTTTTGAACGGGTTGTAGCGCACGGCGCCGGTCGTTGCGCCGCAGATATGGCGGCAGCGCGCAGTGGGGCAGTAGACGTTTTTGTAGCCGAAATTGTTGGCGCGCCAGCTCAGGTCCACATCCTCGTAATAGGCAAAAAACAGCTCGTCGAACACGCCGATCTCGTCCAGGATGCTTTTGCGGTACAGCGCCGCGCCGCCGCAGGCCGAAAAGATGCGGCACGGGCGCTGGTAGCGGCTGGCTTTCAGCCCGTCGCCGCGCTTGCAGGCAAAGCCCAGCAGCGTGACATAGTCCCCGGCGTCGTCGGCCAGTTCGGGTTCGTAATAGCGCAGCATCAGGCTGCTCACGGCAAAAATGCGTTTGTCGGCTTCGGCCGTGCGCAGCAGCTCGGCCAGCCACTGCGGTTCGGCAAAGGCGTCGTTGTTGAACAGCGCGACGTATTCGCCTTTGGCAATGGCGATGCCCTGGTTGACCGCGTGGGAAAAACCGGTGTTTTCGCTGTTTTCGATCAGCGTGTAGCGCGCGCGGCCGCAGTAGCTGCGCGCGATGGCAAGGCTCTCGTCGGTCGAACCGTTGTCGACGACGATCAGCTCAAAGTCCGGCTCGCTCTGCGCCCAGATGGATTCGATCGAATCCCGCAGCCACCCGGCGCCGTTTAAGTTGGGGATGATAACGCTTGCCTTCATGCCAGGACCTCCTTTACAACAGCAGCCGCGCCAGCGCCAGCGGCCGCAGGCGGTGCAAAAGCGGCGCGAACAGCGGCAGCAGCGGCTGGGCGGCGAACGCGATGGCCAGCGCGAGCACCACGGCCGAAAGGATCGCCAGCCAGAGCAAAAACGCCTGCGCCAGCTTTTGGCGGTCGGGGCGGTCGGTGCCGCCGCAGGCCCACGCCAACAGCACAATGAGCCCGACGCCCGGGAGGCTGAACAAAAGCAGCGCGCCCAGGTAGCCGCCCAGCGTGGGGCGCGCAGCGCGCGGCGGCGTGTGGTAGCGCGGCCCCGGCGCGGGGGCGGTGCGCGGCGGCTGGTAGCGCGGGGGTGGCGGCGGGGGCTGCACCGGGGCCGGGCGGCCGCAGCGCGGGCAGGCGCGCGCCCCGGCCGGCAGCAGCAGGCCGCACTGGGGGCAATAGATCAGTTGCATGGCAAAAAGCCTTCTTTCATAAAATTGCGCTCACAGCGACAGCGGCCGGTCCAGCTGGGTGGACAGCACGATCTGCGTGTTGGTGGTGCCCAGGGTCTGGATACGGGTCAGCAGGTGCTCCAGCTCGTCGATGCCCGCGCAGCTCACCTTGACGGTGAAATTGTACGAACCGGTCACGCGGTAGCACTGCAGCACGTCCGGCTCGCCGGCGATCATGGACAAAAACGCCTCCCGGGATTCCGGGTGCGTCTGCACCGAGATCAGCGCCTGTACGCGGGTGGGTTCGTCGGGCCGGTGCAGCAGCACGGTGTACCCGCCGATGACGCCCTCCTGCTCCAGGCGGTGGATGCGGCTGGAGACCGCCGGGCTGGTCAGGTTGATCTTCTGCGCGATCTCCTTGACCGGCATGCGCGCATTTTGTACCATAAGCTGTATGATTTTTCGGTCCAGATCGTCCACGCGGGACCCTCCCATCCTGTGCGTTTTATGCAAAGCGCACAAAAAAATAAAATGAAGGAAAAGACCTTTGTGCGGAACATCAAAAACAGGAAAACGGTGTTTTCTCCGCCCGCTGCTGAAGGAATTAAAGTATATCCGGGCTAATTATAATAAAATGAAAACAAAAATACAAGGGTTTGGTTTGACAATTTCCGGCGGAACTGTATAATACTAACTATAACAAAGACATTCACTGACCTTTATATACTTTCCCACCCCTCTATGCACAAAAGCCCGCTGTAAAGCGGGCTTTTGTGCTGTGCGGCGTCCGTCGCCGCAAAGGAAAAGCGCCGGTCGCCGCCCCGCCCCTTTACAAATGTGCTATAATAGAACCAAACCGGAAAGGGGAGGGCAACGACTATGGAACATACGCTGGATACCGCCCGCATCACGGCCGAAAGCCGCCAGGCGGTGCAGGAACTGCTGGCCGCAGCCGGGCTGCGCGCCGGGGATATCTTTGTCATCGGCTGCTCCAGCAGCGAGATCGTGGGCGGGCACATCGGCAAAGACAGCAGCATGGAGGCCGCCGCGGCCGTGCTGGCCGGCGTGGCCCCGGTGCTGGCCGAAAAGGGGGTCAGCCTGGCCGCCCAGTGCTGCGAACACCTCAACCGCGCCATTGTGCTGGAGCGCGCCGTGGCCGAGCGCTACGGCTATGAACCGGTCAACGCCGTGCCGCAGCCCCACGCGGGCGGCAGCTGGGCCACCAGCTGCTGGCGGGCTTTCCGTGACCCCGTGCTGGTGGAGGAGGTCCGCGCCGCCGCGGGCATCGACATCGGCGGCACGCTCATCGGCATGCACCTGCGCCGCGTGGCCGTGCCGGTGCGGCTGAGCCTTGACAAGATCGGCCAGGCCAACATTCTGTGCGCCCGCACCCGCCCGCCTTACATTGGCGGGGCGCGCGCCGTTTACCAGGAGATGTGAACATGCTCAACCAGGAAACACTGGCCCGCATGGCCGAAAATGTGGCAGCCATCCGCCGGACAATGGCCGAAGCCGCCCGCAAAGCCGGGCGCGATGCGGCCGAAATACGCCTGTGCGCCGCCTGCAAGACCCGCACGGTCGAGGAGGTGCGCGCCAGCGCGGACCTTGCCATCGACCTGTTTGGCGAAAACCATGTGCAGGAGCTTGTGGAAAAGACCGACGCCGGGGCCTATGCGGGCAAGCCGGGGCATTTTATCGGCCACCTGCAGACCAACAAGGTCAACAAGGTCGTGGGCCGCGCGGCGGTCATCGAAAGCGTGGACAGCGAGCGCCTGCTGCAGAAGATCGAAGCCGCGGCCGCCCGCGCCGGTCTTGTGCAGGATATTTTGATCGAGGTCAATATCGGGGCCGAAGCCAGCAAGAGCGGCATTGCACCCGAAAGCCTGTGGCCGCTGGCCGAAGCCGCCGAGGCCGCCACCCACCTGCGCCTGCGCGGGCTGATGGCCATCCCACCCGCCGATGCGACGCCGGAAATGACCCGCCGCTTTTTTGCGGCCATGCGCGAGCTTTTGGCCGCGCTGCAGGCCCGGCAGTATGCCCGCGCCGTGCCGGATACGCTCTCGATGGGCATGAGCGGCGACTATGCCGCCGCCATTGAGGAAGGCGCGACCATCGTGCGCATCGGCACCGCAATCTACGGCGCGCGGGACTACGCGAAACACTAAAAACCAACATGCAGCGCCCGGCCGTTTTGCCCGGGCGCTTGCCGTTGACCGTGGGGGCATTCCATATCCGCCCGTGAATGTTCGCAACGCGGCAAGGTCCCCGGTCGGTCGCTGTGTTCCCGACATTCTGTAGGGGACGATGCTCGCATCGTCCCGCAAAGAGCCTCCCGCCCCGCGGGCCGATGCCAAGCATCGGCCCCTACATAGGTTTGCGATGCCGCCGGGCTCTGCGCCCCCCTTTTTGAAGGGGGGCGCTTTTTTGCTGCCTATTCGATCTGGATGCCGGCGCTGTCCAGCAGCGCGACGACCTCGGGGAAACTGAACCGCGCGCCCTTCAGCTTGTTGGCGGCGGGGTCGATGGCATAGGCTTCGGCGCGGCGGAAGTCGGCTTTCTGCAGGTCGCACCGCGTAAAGGCCGTGCGCCCCAGCGGCGCGCCGGAAAAATCCGCCCCGGCCAGCGCGCAGCCGTCAAACACACATTCCCGGAACTGGCAGGTGGAAAAATCGAACCCCGCCAGCGCCAGGCCGGAAAAATCGCTGTATTGGAAGCTGCAGTTTGTAAGCGCCGCAAACGGCTGCGCCACGGCGCTGCGCCCGGTCAGCCCGCCCCAGGCAATGCTGCGGAACGCGCAGTTTTCCATCACGGCGTCCCGCATCAGGCAAAAGCTGAACACGACCCCCGAAAGCTGGCAGCGCACAAACCGGCAGTCGATAAAGCTGCAGTTCTGTGCGCGCAGGCCCTGCCAGCGGCAGGCTTCAAACGTACAGTCGCGGAATTCCGTGTCCTGCAGCACATCGCCGGGGGCAAAGGCGGTCAGCGTCTCGCCCTGGCGGAGCTGTTTTCTGGCAGGCATTTATGCTTCCTCCTCAAACGCGGCCGCATGGTCGCGGAAAAATTCATAGGTCGCCCGCACGCCGGGCAGCTCGGTCCAGCGGCGCGGGCGCACGGGGGCGCTGTCCAGGTCGTATACCCGCGCGCCTGGCATCGCCAGCAAAAACGGCGAATGGGTCGCAATCACAAACTGGCAGCGGTCAAACCGCGCCGCATCGGCCAAAAACTGCGCCAGCTCCTGCTGGCGGGCGGGGGCCAGGCTGTTTTCCGGTTCGTCCAGCAGGTACAGCGCGCCGGGGCGGATGCGCTCGGTAAAAAACAGGAACGCGCTTTCGCCGTTGGAATGGGTGCGCACGCTGTGCATCAGCCGCGCCTTGGCGTAGCGGCTCTGGCTGGTGCGGCGCGCTTCGGCCACCTGTTTGAGCCGGTCGTAGTCGTCCAGGCTGTGCAGCTGAAAGCGGGCGTAGCGCGCGTCCCGCGCTTCGTCGATCAGTTCGTCCCGCCGCCGGTCCAGCCCCTCGTTGATCGCGCGCAGGTCCATCATCGTGTCAAACACGTCGTCGCTGGTCAAAATGCAGCTGTGCGCCGGCGGTTCGTGCAGCGTGTGCGCGCTGCACAGGCGGCAGTAATCGGGGAAGAAGCTCGTCGTGTTGAACGGCGTGAACCGCCGCAGGTGCAGCGTTTCGGCCATCACGTTGAGCGCCGTCGTCTTGCCGGAGCCGTTGCCGCCGTACAGGATGGTCACGTCGGCCAGCTCCAGCGCGCGCAGCCCGCGCGCCGGGAACAGCTGGAACGGATAGTAGCTGTCGTAGCAGGTGCGCTGCTGCCGGGCAAAAAAGCTCCATTCCCGGTCCTCGCCGGGAAAGTGAAATTCGGACAGGTAAATCATGGGCGTTCATCCTTGCGCTGCGGCAGGTACAAAGACCCCCGCCGCAGGCGCGGCGGCCTGCAGCGGGGGCGAAAGGAAGGTACAGAAAAAGGCGTTACTTGGTGCCGAAAATGCGGTCGCCCGCGTCGCCGAGACCGGGCACAATGTAGCCTTTGTCATTCAGGCGCTCGTCCAGCGCGCCGACATAGATGTCGACGTCGGGGTGCGCTTCGTGCAGGGCTTTCATGCCCTCCGGCGCGGCCAGCAGGCCGATGAACTTGATGTGCTTGGCGCCCTTCTTCTTGATCGTGGTGATCGCGTCGATGGCGCTGCCGCCGGTGGCCAGCATCGGGTCCAGCACTATGACTTCGCGCTCGGCAATGTCGTTGGGCAGCTTGCAGTAGTATTCCACCGGCTCCAGCGTGCCCTCGTTGCGGTACAGGCCGATATGCCCGACCTTGGCGGCCGGGATCATGCTCAGCATACCGTCCACCATGCCGAGCCCCGCGCGCAGGATGGGCACCAGCGCCAGCTTGCGCCCGGCCAGGACCTTGGTGCGGGCCAGCGCGATCGGCGTTTCGACCTCGACCTCCTCGGTGGGCAGGTCGCGCGTGGCCTCGTAGCACAGCAGCATGGCGACTTCGCTGACAAGGTCGCGGAACTCCTTGGTGCCGGTGTTGCGGTCCCGCAGCAGGCTGATCTTGTGCTGGATCAGGGGATGATCGACGATTTCTACAACGCTCATAGTGGTGTCTCCTTCATGGTTTATATTTCGAGGATAAGAGTTTAGAGTGAAGAGCTTTTTGAGAGTTCAGAGTTTAGAGTTAAGAGTTTAGATTTGGTGGACCGCCGCCCTGCGGGCGGCTCAAAAAATGGCCTTGTACTGCGTGGCGCTTTTTCAAAATGTGCGCGCAGCGCACACCATATCTTAACTCTTAACTCTTCACTCTAAACTCTAATGTAAGGCCTGCTCCCGCGCAAGGCGGTCGCGCTCGGCCTGGCTTAAGCGGTGGTAGTCGGGCAGCAGCGCGGCGGGGGGCACGGCCCGGCCGTCCTGCCACAGCTGGCGCGCGGCCAGCGCCACGCCCGCGGCGCGCAGCACGCGCAGCGGCTGCGGGCAGGGCAGCACGCCCGGAACCTCGCTGTATCTATTGTAACACAACAAAGCGCCGTCGCCAACAAAAAACAGCGGCTTTTTGCAGCCGGACACAAATTTTTCCAGCGCTTCCACCGGCGCGGCGTCATCCGGCGTCAGCCGTTCGTGGGTTTCCAGGTCGAACCCGGCCCAGTACACCTGGCCGCGGCGGGCGTCCAGCGCCCCCACAACGGTGCCCGCGCCCGCCATGCCGTAAGCCAGCGCCGCCAGCGTCGAGACCCCGGCGCACGGCGTCTGGCGCGGCAGCGCCATCCCTTTGACGGCCGCCAGCCCGATGCGCAGCCCCGTAAAGCTGCCCGGCCCGGCCGTGACCGCGTACAGGCCGATATCGGCGCAGGTAAGGCCGCAGGCTTTCAGGGCGGCGTCCGCCATCGGCAGCAGCGTTTCGCTGTGGGTCAGGCCGGTGTTGGAAACGGTCTCATACAGCAGCGTGTCGTCCCGCAGGACCGCCACCGCCGCCGTTTTGCCCGCTGTATCCAGCGCAAGAATGTTCATAGGGGTAAGGCTCCTTTGTATCGGGGGAGAAGGGTGAGAGTGAGAATAGTGTTTAGAGTGAAGAGCTTTTTGAGAGTTCAGAGTTAAGAGCTTTTTTGAGAGTTCAGAGTTTAGAGTTTAGAGTTCAGATGCGGTGTGCGCTGCGCGCACATTTTGAAATATGCCGTACAGTTTCCGGCTATTTTTTTGAGCCGCCCGCAGGGCGGCGGTCCACCAAATCTAAACTCTTCACTCTTCACTCTAAACTCTATAAAAGCGTTTCCGCGTTGCCGATCGTGATGCGGCGGGTGGTGTCGTCGATGCGGGCGATGTCCACCGTCACGGGGTTTTCCAGCGCCAGCGTCCCGGCGCAGTTTTCGCTCCACTCAGCGGCGATGACGGCGCCGCTGTCCAGGTAATCATAAAACCCGGCGGCCGCCAGGTCGGCGTCGCTGTGGATGCGGTACAGGTCAAAGTGCGCCAGCGGCCGCGGCCCGCGGTAATAGTTGACGATCGCGAACGTCGGGCTGGAGACCGGGTCGGTGCAGCCGAGCCCTTCGGCCAGGCCCTGACAGAACGCCGTCTTGCCCGCGCCCAGCCCGCCGGTAAAGGCCACCACCGTGCCGGGGGCCAGCCGGGCGGCCAGCCGCCGCCCCAGTTCGACGGTCTCGGCGCGCGAATGGGTCATAAACTGCTGCATGGCGCATACTCCTTACTGATGGGGAATTTTCTACCATTATACAACAGCCGCCGCCGTTTGTAAAATCAGAACGACCCGCAAGCGCCCGGAATAACAATATTGTAAAACTTTTCCCCGCCGGTGGCAAAAGCCGCCGTGCCGCGCTATAATATAAGCAAGGCATCTTTACAAAAAAGCCCCGAAACCACCCGAAAGGAGACCCCGCCATGCTCACGCTTGCCCGCCGCTACCTACGCAGTGTGGACGCTGCCTATCTGGCGCTGTGCCTGCTGTGTTCGGCGTTCAGCGTGGTGGGGCTGTGGTCGGTGGGCGTCAGCCAGCTGGGCGGCTCGGCCAACAAAGCTTCGGTCCAGTTCATTGCCAGCCTGCTGGGCATGATGCTCGCGGTCATGGTCTCCACGGTCGACTACCGCGCCCTGGCCCGCGCCTGGCCGCTGCATGCGGTGCTGGCCTGGGGGCTGGTGCTGCCCACACTTGTGCTGCACAACGTGCACGCCGGGTTCATCGTCATCGGCTACGATGCGGGCGGCACTTCCAATTACAGCTGGTACCGTGTCGGCGGCATGACGTTCCAGCCCGCGGAGCTCGCCAAGCTCAGCTTTATCCTCACGCTGGCCTGGCACCTGGACCATGTGCGCGGGCGCGTCAACCGGCCGCGCAACCTGCTGGCGCTGCTTTTGCACATCGCGCTGCCGGTGCTGGCCATCCACATCCAGGGCGACGACGGCACTGCGCTGATCTTTGCGGGCATCGGCGTGGTTATGCTGTTTGCGGGCGGGCTTTCGTTGCCGCTGGCGCTGGGCGGCCTGGGTCTGGCAGCCGCGGGCGGCGCGGCGCTGCTGCTGGCCAAACCGGACCTGCTCAAAGGCTACCAGTTCCAGCGCATCCTGGCCGTCTTAACGCCGGAGGACCCCGCCCTGGCCGATATCGCCTACCAGCAGAACAAGGCGGCCATGGCCATCGGCACCGGCGGGCTGACCGGGCAGGGGCTTTTCCAGGACGAGAGCATCTTCATCCCCAACGCCTGGAACGACTTTATCTACAGCTACCTGGCCAACGCGCTCGGCTTTTTGGGCGCGCTGGCCGTGCTGGCGCTGCTGTTTGCCATCATGCTGCGCACACTGCACACGGCCGCCGCCAGCGCGGACCTGCTGGGGCGGCTGCTGGCCACCGGCGTGTTTGCGGCGCTGTTCTGGCAGTGCGTCATCAACATCGGCATGAACCTGCAGGTGCTGCCGGTCATCGGCGTCACGCTGCCGTTCTTCTCGGCCGGCGGCTCCAGTGTGCTGATGGTCTATCTCGGCGTCGGCCTGGTGCTCAGCGTCGGCCTCCACGCCCGCCGCGCCGCGGCCTTCGCCCGCCCGGCAGAATAAAACAGGACAGGAAAGCAGCCGCTGCCGGAATGACCCGGCAGCGGCTTTTGCATGCAAAAAAAGTTTGGCGCTTTGTGTAACGAACGGGGGATAAAACGTCACTCTTAGGTAAGCGCGCTGGAAAGGAGGCGACCGTATGGCGGAACTGCCCGAACTGGAATTGCTTTACAAAACCTACCGCACCGAACTCTACCGCTATCTCTGTGCCCTCTGCCATAACGCCGACCGCGCCGAGGACCTTCTCAGCGATACCTTCCTGCGCGCCATCCAGTGCGCGGGCGGCTGGCACGGCGGCCCGGTCAAGGCGTGGCTGTTCGGTCTGGCGCGCAACGTCTGGCGCGAGGACCTGCGCCGCCGCCACGAGACGCTGCCGTATGACGATCTGCTCGGCATAACGCTGGACGACCGCCTGGCCGAAAGCACCGCCGCCCGCCAGGCCCTGGCCCGCGTGCAGGCGCTGCTGGACGAAAAAGGCCCGCCGGCCGAACGCGTCGTGCGGCTGCGCGCCGCCGGGTATTCCTACGCCGAGATCGCGGCCAAACTGAATATCAGTGAATCCAGCGCGCGGGTGCTGGAACACCGCACCCGCCGCTGGCTGCAAACCACCCTGCAGAAGGAGGGACTGTTGAATGAGACCTGAACCCAATGCCATTTCCTGCGCGGTCTGCCGCGACCTGGCCCCGCTCGTGGCCGACGGCGTCGCCAGCGCCGACAGCGCCGCCCTGGTGCGCGCCCATCTGGCGGCTTGCCCGTCCTGCGCGGCCGAATGGCCCGCCCTGGCGGCGGGAACCGACGCGCCCCCCGCGCCCGAAACGCCCCTGCCCGCCGGGCCGGACGACGCCCGCGTGCTGCGCCGCCTGCGCCGCCGCCTGAAAAACCGCACGGCGCTGCTGCTGGCGGCCGGGGTGGTGGGCGGCACGCTGCTGACCTATTCGCGCTACAGCGTTCTTGTTTTCCTGTTTTTCCCGCTTGTCTGCGGCGTGCTCTGCTGGCAGCGGGACCCGGCCTGGCGCGTGCTGCCGCCGCTGACCTTGGCGGTCTCGGCGCTGGCGGCGTTCATCAGTTCGCAGCTCGAGCACAGCTATACAAACCTGTGGGCGGCTGTGCGCGGGGCGCTGGGCTGGGGTGTGTTCACCGCCGCGCTCTGCCTGGTCGGCGCGCTGGCCGGGTACTGGCTGGCCTATGCGTTTAAAAAAGAGGAGGAAGAAAAATGAAACCGTTTGCCAAACGCAGCAAGGGGCTGCGCGTTCTGGCCGCCGTGGGCGGCCTTGCCATCGCGGCCGGGCTGGCGCTGACCGTCGACGCGCTGCGCGGCGACCCGCTCAGCCGCGCCTGGGCCGAGCGCCGGGCCATTGCCCGGGCGGAAAAGCTCTGCCCGGGTCAGAGCTTCACCGTGCTGGACAGCTGGGGCGGCACTTTTTTTAACTACGGCGTGACCGTCCAGGCCGCAGACAGCCCCGACACGACGTTTCATGTGACGACCAGCTTCTGGCTGTTGACCGAGGATGACGCCGCCAACCAGCTGGAAAACCGCAGCCGGGCGCTGGCACGCCAGGGGGCCGAGGGCGCGCAGGCCATCGAGGCCGTTTTGGACGAAGCCTGCCCGCAATACGAGCGCGCCGCCGTCTATAACGCCTATGCGTCAGGCGAGCTGGCGAGCATTGAGCTCGACCTGTGCTGGACGCCGGAGGCCCCGGCCGCCGGGGCGGGGGAGTATGCCGGCCTGTTCACACCGGACGCCCCGTTTGAGGCGTCCGTCACGGCGAAAGTCCCCGACCGCCTCTGCGCGCAGATCCTGTGGGACGGCGCGCCGGAGACCGCCGACTTCGAGGCCGTGGCCGACGCCTTCGACGCCGCCCTGACCGCCGCCGGGTACGACATCGACTATTACGACCTGACCCTCGTGCCCCAAAACGCCAGCCGCGACGCCATCCAGGCCATGGACATCGAACGGATCGTTGCGCGGTAACAGAATATCCCGCACAAGCCAAAACCGCCGCGCAGCGTTTGCCTGCGCGGCGGTTTTTTGTCTGCTGTTGGGTCTGCTGCGGCGTTACGCGCGGTGTTCTTCCGGGCCGCTGTGGTGCGGGGCCTGGGCGAACAGCGCCGGGATCAGCGCCAGGGCCGCCACGCCCACCACAATGAACACGGCGCGCGCGAGCCAGCCCAGGCTGCCGCCCAGCAGCCAGCCCACGGCGTTCAGGCCCCAGATGCCGTAAATGCCCCAGTTCAGCCCGCCGACGATCAGCAGGACCAGCAGAATTTTGCCAAAAACAGAATACAACATGATACATTCCCCTTTCTGCCGCTAGTATGCCCGCAGCGGGGGGAAATATACAAAATATCTTATTCCTTTTTCTGCGCAATCAACAAACAGTAAGGGGCATAGCTCGGGTGACTGGGCAGGTTGGTGAGCTTCCCACTTGTTTTGTCTACTACCTTCAGAGCCAGTTTCTGCAACGGTGTGCGCTGCTGTGGCTCATCCCAAAAATCAAAACCGCCCACATGCCCGGCAAACAGCACGTCGTAGCGGTTTGCCAGGTGGCGGGCCCATAACGCGGGGTCCATCGAAGGAAGCACATGTCCCTCGAGGTTTTTCCGATCCAGCCAATTGTGGAGGAAGTGCTGCAGCCAGCCGCGGAAGTTGGGCGTAGCAATGAGCAGTAAACCACCCGGCACCACGATTTTGTCATGGGTGTCGATTACTTCTAGAAAATTGTTAAAATGTTCGATGAAGCCGAGCGAATAGACAAGATCGTAGGACTGGCCTTTGGAGGCAAGCTGATCTATGACGGCAAAGGCGTCTCCACGCAGGATCTCACCGCGGCGCACGTTTTGGCTATCCAGCCAGGCATACAGCGGCTCAAATGGAACGCTCGTGATATCTACACCGTTGATCTCAAGATCATAGGTTTTGCCTAATGCAGCCAGGAAGCCGCATGGATAACACCCGACTTCAAAGCAACGGCCCCGGGGTACAGCTCCGACCGCCTGCAGTGTTCGGCAGATCTCATGGGTCAGCAGGGCGTTCTCCTGACTGTGGAACTGGTAATGCTGGTAACTGTCATCCCAGCGGCTCTGGTCTACGACATTGCTCATCGGAACTTTTCACCTGGCCTTCCTCAGTTTTTCAGCGCCTGCATCGGGGCGGGGATGCGCCCGCCGCGGCGGATCATGACCGCGGGGCTGAACTTGCTGATTGGCATGATCGGCGCGTGGCCCAGCAGCCCGCCGAAGTCGAGCACGTCGCCCGCCTCGTGGCCGATGGCCGGGATCACGCGCACGGCGGTGGTTTTGCTGTTCACCATGCCGATGGCCGCCTCGTCTGCGATCAGCGCGCTGATGACCTCGGCCGGGGTGTCGCCGGGGATGACGACCATGTCGATGCCGACCGAGCAGACCGCGGTCATTGCCTCCAGCTTTTCAAGGCTCAGGCTGCCGCACTCGGCGGCTTTGATCATGCCGTCGTCCTCCGAAACCGGGATGAACGCGCCCGAAAGGCCGCCCACATGGTTGGAGGCCATGACGCCGCCTTTTTTGACCGCGTCGTTGAGCAGCGCCAGGCAGGCCGTGGTGCCGCAGCAGCCGCAGCTTTCCAGGCCCATCTCTTCCAGGATGTTGGCGACGCTGTCGCCAATGGCCGGGGTGGGGGCGAGCGAAAGGTCGATGATGCCGGCCGGCACGCCCAGGCGCTCGCTGGCCAGGTTGGCCACCAGCTGGCCCAGCCGCGTGATCTTGAACGCCGTGCGCTTGACCAGCTCGGCCACTTCGTCCATCGGCGCGTCCTTGGGCAGCTTGGCCAGCGCGGCGCGCACCGCGCCGGGGCCGGAAACGCCCACATGCAGCTCGCAGTCCGGTTCGCCGGGGCCGTGGAACGCCCCGGCCATGAAGGGGTTGTCTTCCGGCGCGTTGCAGAACACGACCAGCTTGGCGTCGCCCATACACATGTTGTCTTTGGTGCGCTCGGCCGTCTCGCGGATCACGCGGCCCATCAGGGCCACGGCGTCCATATTGATGCCCGATTTGGTCGAACCGACGTTGATGCTCGAACACACAAGGTCGGTTTCGGCCAGCGCGCGCGGGATGCTCTCGATCAGCCGCCGGTCCCCGGCCGAAAAGCCCTTGTGCACCAGCGCGCCGTAGCCGCCGATGAAGTTGACCCCCACGGCTTTGGCGGCGGCGTCCAGCGCTTTGGCATACCAGACCGGGTCGGCGTTTGGCGCAGCGCCCAGCAGCATTGCGATGGGCGTCACGCTGATGCGCTTGTTCACGATGGGGATACCGTATTCGGCCGCAATGCGCTCGACCTCCGGCACCAGGCGCGCGGCGCGCGCGGTGATCTTGTTGTAAATCTTCTCGCAGGCTTTGCGCCCGTCCGGGTCGATGCAGTCCAAAAGGCTGATGCCCATGGTCACGGTGCGCACGTCCAGGTGTTCGGTGGTCAGCATCTCGATGGTCTCAAGGATGTCGCCGCTGTTCAACAGTTTCATGCCCGGCTCCTCCCTCAGATCTTGTGCATCGCGTCAAAAACTTCCTGGCGCGTCAGGTTCACCTGCATGCCCATCTCGCGGCCCAGCTCCTCAAAGCGGGCGCGCACGGCGGCCTGGTCGGCGTTGCAGCGCGAAAGGTCGACCAGCATGATCATGCAGAACATTTCCTGCATGATGCTCTGGGTCATGTCCTCGATGTTGATGTTGAGCCCGGCGCAGGCGGCGCTGACCTTGGCGACGACGCCGACGGTATCCTGCCCGATCACGGTGATGACAGCCTTCATAAAAATGGCCCCCCTCTTTTGGTCGTTCACAGTACGGAATAGGGATATTATAACAGATTTTGGCGCATGTGCCTACACTTTTTTCCGGCCGGGGCGTCCGTGGCCCCGCCCTGCGCGCTCATTTTTGTGTTTTTGCCGCCCCGGGGGGCTGAAAACCGCCGCGCGCTGTGCTATAATAGCGGCAGAGAAAATCCAGAGGGAGGCCAACAGCCATGAACCAAGATCCCATTTTTGCGTCCATCGACGCATTTGCCGAACAAAACCGCGAAGCCATCCTGCGCGATATCACCCGCCTGGTGGCGGTGCCCAGCGTGCAGGGCGAACCCGCGCCCGGCGCGCCGTTCGGCCCCGGCCCGCGCCGGGCGCTGGACACGGCGCTCGCCATTGCCGCCGAACTCGGCCTGGACACCCACAATGCGGAGGGCTATATCGGCTGGGCCGAGACCGGCCCCGTTGCCGAAGGCCAGAAATACCTGGCCACCATCACCCACTGCGACGTTGTGCCCGAAGGCAACGGCTGGGACGCCGACCCCTACACCGTGCGCGTGCGGGACGGCTGGCTGCTGGGCCGCGGCGTGGCCGACGACAAGGGCCCGGCCATCCTCACGCTGTATGCGCTCAAATATCTCAAGGACAGCGGCGCGCGCCTGCGCTACCCCGTGCGCGCGCTGCTGGGCACCAACGAGGAAACCAACATGCACGACGTGGATTACTACGCCGAGCATTTTGCCCAGCCCGCCTTCTGCTTTACCCCCGACGCCGAGTTCCCGGTCTGCAACGGCGAGAAGGGCGGTTTCAACGGCGAGATCGTCTCGCCGCGCCTGGAGGGCGGCGTCATCGCCGATTTTGCGGGCGGCGTGGCTGTCAACGCCGTGCCCGACCGCGCCCGCTGCGCCGTGCGTGTGCCGGCGGCTTCGCTGCGCCCGGCTGCGGGGCTTTCCTTCCATGAAGAAGACGGCCTGACCGTTATTGAGGCGCACGGGAAAAGCGGTCACGCCGCCACGCCGGAAGGCACCGTCAACGCCATCGGCCTTGTGGTCTCCTGTCTGCTGGACAGCGGCGTGACCACCCCGGCCGAGACCGCCTACCTGCAGGTGCTGGCCAAACTCTTTGCCGCTACCGACGGCTCGGCGCTCGGCATTGCGGCGGACGACGGCCTGTTCACGCCGCTGACCATCATCGGCGGCACGATGAAGATGGAGAACGGCCGCCTGCGCCAGAGCTTTGACTGCCGTTACCCCACCAACACCGACGCCGCGGCGCTGACCGCCAAAATGACCGCCGCCTGCGGCAGCGCCGCCAAGCTGGAGAATGTTTCCAGCCGCGTACCGTTTTATATCGACGCGAACAGCCCGGCCATCCGCACGCTGATCGACACCTACAACGACGTCACCGGCGAACAGGCCACCCCGTTCACCATGGGCGGCGGCACCTATGCGCGCCACTTCCCCTATGCGGTCAGCTTCGGCCCCGAGCACGCTGATATGCAGCTGCCGGACTTTGCCGGTCCGATGCACGGCGCGAACGAGGGCGCGGAGTTTGAAAAGCTGATCGAAGCGCTCAAAATTTATATCCTTGCCCTGCTGCGTTTGCAGGAAGTGGAGCTGTAAACCGCGCCTGTAAAACCCAAACCATAAAGCAAAACCGCCCGCCCCTGCCGGTCTGTGGACCGGTACGGGGCGGGCGGTTTTTTATCTGGGGATTCAGTTGCTCTGGGCTGCGTGAACGCCGTTCATCTTGGCGCTGATCTTGTTGGCGTTGATGCAGTCGATGGCCAGCACGACACCCAGCGCCAGCACGGCATCGCCGTCGTTGGGAACGCTGATTTCGTAGCAATCGCCCCAGCTCAGAATTTTCTGGTGGACCGTGGCGATCGTTGTATCGCCGCAGCGCATTTCGTAGTTGTGGTCAACAAAATCGCCGTGAATGTCCCAGTCGCCGTTGGGGGTCTCCAGCGTATAGTGGGCGCGAAGCAGCGTGATGTGGGCATGAAGCGCCACTTCCTGGCCGTCGGCGGTTTCCAGGGTGTACTTGGTGGGGAAAGAGAGCACTTTTTCGTTGACGTGCATCACTTCCTGACCATCGAGATCTTTCACTGTCAGTTTGTGGCCCCAAGACAGAAGTTTGCCTTTGACCTCATACAACGCATTGCCGTCGATGTCCTTGACAGTGAATGATTCGTGGAGGGAAAAAACTTTCTGCTGCAGAACGAATTCCATGGCGTGCGCTCCTTTATTGTTTCAAGCAGGTGTCCGGCGTCCGGAAAGAAAGGGAAGCCACATTAGGCGTGCACGGTCTCCTTGCTCTCCTCCAGCTGGGAGGTGCAGTGCGGGCAGCGGGTGGCCTCGACGGGGATCTCGCTCAGGCAGTAGGGGCACTTCTTGGTGGTGGGGGCGGCGGGCTCTTCGTCCTTCTTCTTGCCCAGCTCCATCAGCTTGTTCATCGCCTTCAGCAGCAGGAACAGAACCAGCGCGGTGATGAAGAAGTTGAAGATGGCGCTCACAAAGTTGCTGGCAAAGCCGTACCATTCGGTCGCGGTGTACAGCGCTTCGCCGCCGACCACGCGCAGCACGGTGTTGATGACCGGGGTGATGAAGTTTTCGGTCAGGGAGGTGACGATGCCGGTGAACGCGCCGCCGATGAGAACACCGATGGCCATGTCCATCATGTTGCCGCGCAGGGCAAACGCTTTAAACTCTTCAATAAACTTTTTCATGTTTTTGAACACTCCTCGCTCACAGTTATAATTTGGAAATTAGCATAAGCCAAAACGCAGTATAGCACCTGCGGCGCAGAAAGTAAAGACGCCGGGGGCCTGTTTGCGAAAATTCGAAAAATCGTCAAAAAATGCCTGCCATACCGTTGACTCTGTGCAAATTGGTGGTAGAATAAGCCGCTGCTCCAAAGCGGGCGGCACAAGTATGCGAATACGTTTTGTCTATGTAGGAGGAACTCTCATGAAAACTGCGATGAAGATCGTTTCCGTGCTGCAGCTGATCTGCGGCGCTCTGATGCTCGTGCTGGGCATTGTCACCAGCGGCATGTTTGCGGCGGCCTCTGCCGAAAGCCTCGCCACGCTCAGCGTTGTCCTGTTCGTGCTGGCCGGTCTGGCCGATATCCTCTGCGGCGTGTTCGGCCTGCGTGCGGCCGGCGACGGCGCCAAGGCGACCCCCGCCATCGTGCTGGGCGTGATCGCGCTGATCGGCGGCGTGCTCAACATCGTCATGGCCCCCAGCGTCCACACCGTGGCCGCCTGCGTCATTCCGGTCGTCTACTTTGTCTGCGCGCTCGGCCTCAAGAAAAACGCCCAGTAAGCGCCTGAAAAGCCAAACAACGCACCCTTGCCTGCCGTGCCCGGCTTTGCCGCGGCGCGGGTTTTTTATGCCGCTTACGCGTACAAACTGCGCGTGATGCCGTCCAGCTCGGCCAGCACGGCGTCCGGGCCGAAACGGCGCTGGTTCTCGCTGTAGGCGTAGTAAGCCCCCTGCACTTGATAGGTCAGGCGGATGTTGAACGCCGCGTCGTCCCGCCGTTCGGGCACGATCGCAAAGATATGCTCGCGGATGCCCTGCTCGATGCGGATCGGCAGCACCGACGCCTGCGTGCCTGAAAACAGGATGTCGATCAGATGCTGGTGCGCAAAAAACGAGCCGAACAGCTCGCGCGTGAAAGCGGGCGCGTCCTTCACAAACAGGTCGGCCTGCGTGATGCTGGATAAGATCTGCTGGATCACGTCCTCCTGCAGCGCCTCGGACAGTTCGTAGATATCGTGGTAATGCAGGTAGAACGTCGCTTTGCTGATCTGCGCGTTTTCGGCCAGCTCCTTGACCTTGATGCGCTCGAGCGGTTTGTGCGCGCGCAGCGCCAGAAATGCGTTGCGGATGGCCTGCTGGGTCTTTTGTTCGCGGCGGTCCATGGCGGGCGGAACCTCCTTGTCGTTTTTTTGAAAATGTCCAGTATTGTACCCTTGCCGAAAATTGCCGATAGCGCCCGGCGGGCAAACCCTGTATGATAGAGTATAGTACAGTACTGGACGCATGTCAATTAAAAGACGGGCGTCTATTATACAGGAGGGGCTTTATGGATTTCTATGCGTTTTATACCGGCCAGTGCTTTGACGCGCACGAGTACCTCGGCGCGCACCCTGTACCCGGCGGCACGGTGTTCCGCGTGTTCGCGCCCGGGGCGCGGGGCGTCAGCGTGCTGACCGACGCGGGCGAACACCCGATGCAGCGCATCTACGACGGCAATTTTTACGAGCTGACGCTGCCCGGCGCGGGCCCCGGCACGGCGTATGAATACCGCGTCTGGCCGCAAAACGGCGCGCCCGCCGACCACTGCGACCCTTACGGTTTCGGCATGGAGCTGCGCCCGGACCACCGCTCCATCGTGCGGGACCTCGACGCCTATACCTTTGGCGACAGCGCCTGGCAGCGCCGCGGCGCGCCCGGGGCAAACGACCCGCTCAACATCTACGAGATGCACCTCGGCTCCTGGCGGCGTAAGCTGGACGGCGGCTGGTATACCTATGAAGAACTGGCCGAACCGCTGGCCGATTATCTCACCGAGAGCGGCTACAACGCGGTCGAGTTCCTGCCGCTGGCCGAATACCCGGCCGACGAGAGCTGGGGCTACCAGACGACCGGTTTCTTTGCGCCCACCAGCCGCTACGGCACGGCCGCCGGGCTGATGGCGCTGGTGGACACGCTGCACCGCCGCGGCATCGCCGTGCTGCTCGATTTCGTGGCGGCGCACTTCGCCCTCGACGCCTACGGCCTGGCCCGGTTTGACGGCACCTGCCTGTACGAGTATCCCAGCGGCGACGTCGGCGTCAGCGAGTGGGGCAGCTGCAACTTCATGCACTCCCGCGGGGAGGTGCGCAGCTTTCTGCAGAGCGCCGCGCACTACTGGCTTGACCGCTACCACTTCGACGGCCTGCGCTTCGACGCCATCAGCCGCATTTTGTACTGGCAGGGGGACGAGCGCCGCGGCGTCAACGGCAGCGGCGTCGCCTTTCTGCGCACAATGAACGCGGGGCTGCAAAGGCTGCACCCGGGCTGTATCCTCGCGGCCGAGGATTCCACCAACTACAGCGGCGTCACCCGCCCGGCGGCGCAGGGCGGCCTGGGCTTTACCTGCAAATGGGACCTGGGCTGGATGCACGACACGCTCTCGTTTATGCAGACCGGCCCCGAATACCGGCCCGAAAACTACCACAAGCTGACCTTTTCGATGCTGTATTACCCCAACGAGCGCTACCTGCTGCCGCTCTCCCACGACGAGGTCGTGCACGGCAAGGCCACCGTGCTGCAGAAAATGCACGGCGAATACGACGGCAAGTTCCCGCAGGGGCGGGCGCTGTATATGTACATGATGACCCACCCGGGCAAAAAGCTCAACTTTATGGGCGGCGAGTTCGGCCAGCTGCGCGAATGGGACGAAAAGCGCGAGCAGGACTGGGACCTGCGCCGCTACCCGCTGCACGACGGCTTTTACCATTATATAGCCGCGCTCAACCACATCTATCTGGAAAGCCCGGCGCTGTGGGCGCAGGACTATGAGGCACAGGGCTTCCAGTGGCTGGACTGCCACCGCGAAAGCCAGTGCCTTTACGCCTTCGAGCGCCGCGGCGGCGGCCGGCGCATGGCGGCGGTGTTCAATTTCAGCGACGCCGAACAGGCGTTCGAGATCCCGGCCGAAGGCAGCGGCGCGCAGGTGCGCCTGTACAGCGACTGGCAGCCCTACGGCGGCCAAACCCCGCTGGGCCAGGCGCCCTGCCGCCTGGCCAAAGGCTGCCTGCAGGGGGCGCTCGCGCCGTTCTCCGCCGTGCTGGCGGAGCTGACCTGACGCACAGGCCCGGCCCAAGCGCAGGCCAAACTTAAAAGATCCCCGCTGCAGCCGTGCGGCCGCAGCGGGGATCTTCCGGTTTATTCGTCTTTATATAAGGTGATGTACTCTTCCGGCTCGCGGGTCCTGCACAGCAGCGCGGCGGCCAGCGCCAGCAAACCGGCCACGACGGCCAGCGCGGCGATCCATTTCAGCAAACATTTCATGCGGTGATCCCTCCCGGCGTTTGACATATGGGTGTTTCTTTTTACCCAGTATACCACATCCGCCCCCGGCGCGCAACCGCGGCGCGCGGTTTATACACGGCAAAGATGTTTGTCTAATTTATAGCAATCCTTGACTTAAAAGGGCGGCTCGTCTACAATAACAATTATGTATCGGGTTTTCCCGCCGCGCGGCGGCCGGGACAGGATACGACAAATGTTCAAGAAATGGGGGAAACAGGATTCATGTTGAAATTCCTGAAACGCTCTGCCCAGGGCGCCAGCGTCCCGCATGAGAAGGCGACTTCCGAGATGGCCACCGTCCAGATGCCCGTCCCGAAAAACGTCGTCATCCCCATGTCGATGCACATTGGCGCGCCGGCGCAGCCGGTCGTCAAAAAAGGCGACCAGGTCTATGTGGGCACCCTGATCGGCCAGGCGGGCGGCTTTGTCAGCGCCAACATCCATTCCAGCGTGTCCGGCACGGTGGTGGGCGTCGCGCCCATGCGCATGGTCAACGGCGCGGTCTGCCAGGCTGTGGCCATTGAAAGCGACGGCCAGCAGACCGTGGACCCGGCCTGCCAGCCGCCCGTGGTCAATGATAAGGACTCTCTGCTCCAAGCCATTCAGGCCTGCGGCCTTGTCGGTGTGGGCGGCGCGGGCTTCCCGACCCATGTCAAGCTCGCGGCCGAAGTCGACACACTGCTCATCAACGCGGCGGAATGCGAGCCCTACCTGACCACCGACGCGCGCGAAATGCTCGAATGCAGCGATACGATCCTCGGCGGCATCCGCGCCGTGATGCAGTACTGCGGCATCCCGCGCTGCATCATCGGCATCGAGCGCAACAAGCCCGCCTGCATCGACCTGATGTGCTCGCTCACGCGCGATGTCAAGGGCGTCTCGGTCAAGCCGCTGCCCATGCGCTACCCGCAGGGCGCGGAGAAAACGCTGGTCGAGACCTGCACCGGGCGCGAAGTGCCGCAGGTGGGCCCTTCCGGCAAGCCGGGCCTGCCCGCCGACGTCGGCTGCATCGTCATGAACGTGACCTCGGTCTCCACGCTGGGCAAATACTTAAAGACCGGCATCCCGCTGGTCTCCAAGCGCATCACGGTGGACGGCGACGCCATCGCCCGCCCGCAGAACATCGAAGCGCCCATCGGCGCGCTGTACCGCGATGTCATCGAAGCCTGCGGCGGCATCAAGCCGGATGTGGAGCTCGGCAAGATCATCTTTGGCGGCCCGATGATGGGCGGCGCTGCGCCCAGCGCCGATTTCCCGGTGCTCAAGCAGAACAACGGCCTGCTTTTGTTCAGCCGCAAAACCGCCGTTCTGCCGGACCCGCAGCCCTGCATCCGCTGCGGGCGCTGCATTGCGGCCTGCCCCATGGGGCTCGAACCGGTCGAGATCGTCGAATGTTTCAACCGGAAAGACGCCGAAGCCCTGCGCAGGCACAGCGTCGATCTGTGTGTGTCCTGCGGCAGCTGCACCTATGTCTGCCCGGCCAAGCGCCCGGTCTCGCAGACCGTCACGCTGGCCAAGGGCTGGTATCTCAACGAACTGCGTAAGGGAGGGAAGTAACGATGGACCAGACTTTGCTCGTAACTGCCTCGCCCCATATCCGCGATACCTCCACCACCCGCGGCCTGATGGGCAACGTGCTGATCGCGCTTGTGCCGTGCATCGTGGCTTCGGGCCTGATCTTCGGCTACGGCGCGCTGGTGACGGTGGCCGTCACCACGCTGGCCTGCGTCGCATTTGAATATCTGTACACGCTTTTGCGCAAAAAGCCCAACCCGGTCGGGGACCTTTCGGCCTGCGTCACCGGCGTGATCCTGGCGCTCAACGTGCCCGCGGGCATGCCGCTGTGGATCTGCATCGTCGGCGCGTTCGTCGCCATCGTTGTGGTCAAGCAGCTGTTCGGCGGCATCGGCTACAATCTGGCCAACCCGGCGCTGATGGCGCGCATTGTGCTGTTTTTGAGCTTCACCGCCCGCATGACCGCCTATGTCTACCCGGACATGGCCGTCGATGCGCTGGCCACGGCTACGCCGCTGAAAGTGCTGGCCGACGGCGGGGCGCAGGCCGCCGCCTCGATGAGCATGCTGGACGTCTTCCTCGGCATCCACGGCGGCATGCTGGGCGAGACCTGCGTGCTGGCCATCCTGCTCGGCTTTTTCTATCTGGTGTTCACCCGCACCATCTCGCCGGTCATTCCGGTTAGCATCACGGTCACGGTGTTCGCGTGCAGCTACCTTGCTTCCGGCAGCTGGCAGATGGCGCTTTTGCAGGTCATGTCCGGCGGCCTTCTGTTCGGCGCGGTGTTCATGGCGACCGATTACGTCACCAGCCCGTTTACGGCCAAAGGTAAGCTGTTCTACGGCATTTTTATCGGCCTCATCACCTTCCTGATCCGCTACTTCGGCAGCATGAACGAAGGCATGAGCTTTGCGATCCTGCTTGGCAACCTGCTGACCCCGTGGTTCAACGTCTGGGGCCGCCAGGTCCCGCTGGGCTACAAAAAGGCCAAGAAACAAAAGGCTGCGAAAGGGGGCGAAGGCTGATGGCAAACACGAAGAAAGCCCCCGCGCAGGAATCGGCGTTTAAGACGATGGTCTACCCGGTCATCATCCTGGTCGTCATCTGCGTGGTGTGCAGCGCGCTGCTGGCGGTGCTCAATGACATCACCGCCCCGATCATCGCGGCCAACGAGGCCGCCAAAACCCAGGAAGCGTACCTCGGCGTCCTGCCCGAAGGCACCGACGCCGCCGGGCTTACAACGCTCGAAGGTCTTGCGACCGAGGGCGTTGTCGGCGCGGTGACGGCGCCGGACGGCGCGGTGGCCGTGCAGGCGGCGGCCGCGGGCTACAGCGGCAACCAGGTCACGGTCTTTGTCAGCTTTGACGCGGCCGGGACCATCTCCAAGCTCAGCGTCGACGCCTCCACCCAGACCACCGGCATCGGCTCCAAGACAGGGGAGGAGAGCTTCTACAGCGGCTTCCTCGGCTGGGACGCCGCCAACCACGTTTCGGCCGGCGAACCGGTGGATACCATCGCCGGGGCGACCGTTTCCTCCAACGCGGTCATCACAGCGCTCAACAGCGCCATCGACTGCTACAACAACGAGATCAAGGGGGTGGCGTAACGATGGCTGAAAAGCAAAGCAAATGGAAAATTTTTACCGCGGGCATCCTGCGCGAAAACCCGGTCCTGCGCCTGGTGCTGGGCTGCTGCTCGGCGCTGGCCATCACCACCACCGTGTCCGGCGCCATCGGCATGGGCCTGTCCATGACCTTCGTGCTCGTCTGCTCCAACATCGTCATTTCGGCGCTGCGCAAGGCCATCCCGGATAAAGTCCACCTGCCGTGCTACATCGTCATCATCGCGGCCTTCGTCACCATCGTGCAGATGGTGCTGCAGGCGTATGTGCCCGATCTGTATGAATCGCTGGGCGTGTTCCTGGCCCTCATCGTCGTCAACTGCATCATCCTCGGCCGCGCCGAAATGTTCGCCTGCAAGCACACGGTGGTCGAATCGGCGCTGGACGGCCTGGGCATGGGCCTTGGCTACATCCTGACCATGACGCTGATGTCCTCCATCCGCGAGATTTTGGGCAACGGCAGCTGGATGGGCATCCAGATCATCCCGGAATCGGTCGACCGCATGGGCATCATGAACCAGGCCCCCGGCGGGTTCTTTGTGTTCGGCTGCCTGATGGCGCTGTGCATCTACATCGAGCGCAAGCTCAACCGCCCCATCGAGCGCAAAACCTGCGGCGATGTGATGCTGGAAGAGCTGGAAGCCGCCAAAGCCGAAAATGGGGAAGGGGGTGACCAGGCATGAGCCAGGCAGCTGTTTTTGCGACCATCTTCTTCAACTTGATCCTGGTCAACAACTACGTTCTCGTGCAGTTTTTGGGCATCTGCCCGTTTTTGGGCGTTTCCAAAAAGCTGGACTCCTCGGTCGGCATGGGCCTGGCCGTCATCTTTGTCATGGTGCTGGCCACGGCCGTCACCTTCCCGCTGCAGATCTTCCTGCTCGACGCCTATGACCTGGGCTATATGCAGACCGTCATCTTCATCCTGGTCATCGCCGTGCTCGTGCAGCTCATCGAGATCACGCTGAAAAAGTATGTCCCGGCCCTGTACACGGCGCTGGGCGTCTACCTGCCGCTCATCACCACCAACTGCTGTGTGCTGGGCGTGACCATCCTGGCCGTGCAGGACTATTCCTCGGTCGTCGCGCAGCAGGGCTTCGGCCTCGCGTTTGCCCAGGCGCTTGTGTGCGCCGCGGGCGCGGGCGTCGGCTTTCTGGTGGCCATGCTGCTGTTCTGCGGCGTGCGCCAGCGCGTCGAAGCGGCCGACCCGCCCGAGAGCTTCAAGGGCCTGCCCATCACGCTGGTGGCCGCGGCCATCACCTCGGTGAGCTTTATGGGCTTCGGGGGTCTGGTCGAAAACATCATCAGCGCGCTGCTGTAAGGAAGGGGGACTTGCGTTATGAATCCGATCGTTTTAGCGGTCGCGGTCCTGACCGTTCTGGGCCTGGCGGGCAGTATCATTCTGGTGCTGGCCTCCAAGTTCATGGCTGTCTATGAGGACCCCCGCATCGCCGAGGTCACGGCCTGCCTGGCCGGGGCCAACTGCGGCGGCTGCGGCTACGCCGGCTGTGCCGACTATGCCAAGGCCATCGTGGAGGACGGCGCCCCCACCTTCAAGTGCGCGCCCGGCGGCGATAAAGCCGCCGACGCCATCAACGCCATCATGGGCGCCGAAGCCACCGACCGCCCCAGCCTGCGCGCTGTGGTGCTGTGCAACGGCGGCGAAAACTGCGGCGTGCGCTTTACCTACCAGGGCGTGCAGACCTGCGCGGCCGCGGCCGCCGTGGCCGGCGGCCCCAGCGCCTGCGCCTACGGCTGCCTGGGCCTGGGCGACTGCACCCGCGCCTGTATGTTTGACGCCATCCATGTCGTCAACGGCGTCGCGCTGGTCGACCGCGCCAAGTGCACCGGCTGCACAGCCTGTGTTACGGCCTGCCCGCGCCATGTCATCGACATGAAACCCATCGCCCCGCAGCCGGTGGTCAAGTGCTCCAACATCGAGCGCGGCGCGGCGGTCAACCAGGCCTGCAAGGCCGGCTGCATCGCCTGCGGCCTGTGCGTCAAGAACTGCCCGCAGCAGGCGATCTTCCTCAAAAACAACGTCGCCGTCATCGACTATACCAAGTGCAACGGCTGCGGTACCTGCGTGACCAAGTGCCCCAAGAAAGCCATCCACTGGGTCGAAGGCAAGCCCGCCGCCATCGACGCCCCCGTGCCCGCGCCGGAAGTGCGGTAAACCACAAACCAAAGGCGCAGACCCTGCCGGGCCTGCGCCTTTTTGCTATCCTCCGGCACGCATTGAAAACGAAGGGAGGACCCCATGGTCAAAACCGTTGAGATCGTCAGCCTGTCCGCCGGGACGCTGGGCGAGGGTTTTATCAAACATGAGCTGGACATCGGCCTCGAGCGCCTGCACGCGTATGGCCTCACGGTCAGGCTTGCCCCGCACGCGCTGGCCGGGCGGGCGTTCATCGCCGCCCACCCGGAGGCCCGCGCCGCCGACCTGCTGGCCGCTTTCCGCGACCCCGAGGTCGACATGATCCTGTGCGCGATCGGCGGGGACGACACCTACCGCCTGCTGCCACACCTGTTCGGGCACGACGAGCTGAAAAACGCCGTCAGCCGCAAAATTTTCCTCGGCTTTTCGGATACGACGGTCAACCACCTGATGCTGCACAAAGTCGGCCTGCCCACCTTTTACGGCCAGGCGTTTTTGTCCGACATCTGTGAGATCAGCCGCGAAATGCTGCCCTATACCCGCCAATATTTCGAGGAACTGCTGCGCACCGGCACGATCCGCCAGGTAACGCCCAGCGCCCTCTGGTACGACGGCCGCAGCGACTTTTCCCCCGCCGCCGTCGGAACCGACATGCCCGCCCACAAAAACGAAGGCTTCCGGCTGCTGCAGGGCGCGCCGCGCTTTGCCGGGCCGATCCTCGGCGGCTGCATCGACACGCTGTACGACATTTTCGACAACACCCGCTATGCCGATTCGGTCGCGACCTGCCGCCGCTACGGCCTGTTCCCGCCGGTGGAGGACTGGCGCGGCCGTATCCTGCTGCTGGAAACCAGCGAAGAACAGCCCGCGCCGGAAAAATACCGCCGCATGGCCGCGGCGCTCAAGGCGGCCGGTGTGTTCGGCGCCGTCTCGGGCGTGCTTGTCGGCAAGCCGATGGACGAAAAATACCAGGCCGAATACCACGCCATCCTGTGCGAGGTCATCGACGACCCGGCCCTGCCCGTCCTCGCCAACCTCAACGTCGGCCACGCCACCCCGCGCTGCATCCTGCCCTTCGGCGTGCCCGCCACAGTGGACGCCGAAGCCCAGACCATCACCTTTGCCAAAGCCTGAAGCATGCAAAGCGCCCCGCCGCCGCGCAGAACGCGCAGCGGCGGGGCGTTGTATCCATACGGCCGCGGCTTGCCAACAGCCCGGCGGTGCCTCCTGTTACCGGAGCAGCCACCCGTAATCCTGCCGGCAGTCGAGTACATAGTCGGCGTAGACGGCGTCGTCCTCGATCTGGTACACGATCATATAGTGTTCGGCAAACAGGCGGTAGCGGTAAACACCGCGGGGGATATAGTCGCCCTCTAGCCAGGGGCAGCGCCGCGGCATCTGCTCCAGCGAACGGGCGGCCGCCTCAAACCGGCCGATCAGGCGTTCGGCGGCCTCCGGCGCGGCTTCGGCCAAAAAGGCTGCGCAGGAAACGAGCATCCGGGCCGCCCGCTCGGAGACGACGACCCGGTACTTATTCGGCGTTTCCTGCTGCATGGTTGGCCTCCTGCGCTGCCGCGCGCATCATCGCGGTCACTTCGTCAATGGAATAGCCCCGCGCCCCGTGCAGGCGGTCCTCCTCCACAGCCAGCAGTTCCTCGCGCAGTTTCAGCATCTTTTCCCGGCGGGCGAAGGTCTCGATGTCCATGACCACCAGGTCGCCCTCGCCGTTTTTGGTCAGGTAGACCGGCTCGGCGGTCTTGCGGCATAAATCGGCGATCTCGTTATAATTCTGGCGGATCGCAGCGGATGGACGGATATTCATGGCGGCACCTCCTTCATACCTATATTATACTCAAATTCTGCTATCCCGTCAACGTAAAAAAGCAGGGGCAGCCGTAAAATCACCCGGCGCTGCCCCTGCCTTTTCTTTTTCAAACCCGCGGCGCTGCGCGCCGCGCACCAAATCTAAACTCTAAACTCTGAACTCTCAACTCTTAAAAAAGCCGGTCCTTCGGGTACAGCCCTTCCTGTGCCATGCGGGCCAGCGCGGCGACAAGCTCGGGCTTGTCCTCGCGGTAGGTGATGCCATGCCACTTGTCGGGACTTGTCAGCACGGTCACTTCGGCCGCGCCGTCCGCCAGCGCGGCCGTCACGACGCTGGGCAGGTAGTATTCGCATTTGAGCGGGTTGCGCGGCAGGTTTTCGGTCAAAAACGCCGCAAACCCCGCCTGCGCGCGGGCGACAAAATCCGGCGTGAAGCCCCACAGGTTCATCGAGACGACCGCCGTTTCGGGCAGCGGGACCCAGCTTTCGCCGCCGTCCTCGGTATAGGCGATGCCGCCGTCCCGCTTTTCGATGCGGGTGCGCTCGGTCACACGGACCAGGCGGCTGCGCTCGTCCAGCTCGCACACCCCGCGGGACACAGAGCCGTTCTCGCTGACCGTGTTGCCCAGCAAAAAGCCCACCATCGCCCACGGCGCGGGCGTGCCGGGCGCGGCGGCGGCGCGGGAAAGGTGCTCGTAGATCAGGCGGAAGCCGGTCGGGCCATAGTAGTCGTCGGCGTTGATGACCGCAAACGGCGCGTCGATGGCTTCGGCCGCCGCCAGGACCGCGTGCGCGGTGCCCCACGGCTTGACGCGCCCTTCGGGCACGGCAAAGCCCGCGGGCAGCTTGTCCAGCGTCTGGTAGGCGTAGCGCACGGCCAGCCCGGCGGCTTCGGCGCGCGCGCCCACGCTTTCGCGGAACGCCTGGTCGATCTCCGGCTTGATGATGAACACGACCGTCTCGAACCCGGCGCGGCGCGCGTCAAAAAGGCTGTAATCCAGGATGGCCTCGCCGTGCGGGCCCACCGGGTCGATCTGCTTGAGCCCGCCGTAGCGGCTGCCCATCCCGGCGGCCATCACGACCAAAATCGGTTTGCTGTTCTGCTGCATCGTCTAAAACTCCCTTCCGGCCGCCTGCGGCGGTCCGTGCGTTCTCGCTTGGCTTTGTGCTGTCTTTATCTTACACGTTTTGCGCGCCGCTGGCAAGCGCCGCGGCGCGCAGGGCGTATGAAACAGAAAATATTACAAGTTGTACAAAAAATGACGGCCCCGCAGCGGCCAGTTTTCACAAAAATGGCCGGACGGCGGCCCGGCGGTTTGCCGCTTTGCGAAAACCGTGCTATAATAGAATTATAAAAAAGTACGCAGTAAAGCCAAACGAAGCAGCACAAAGCAGAACAAAGAAAGTGTGGAAAAATGTATGAACAAGGGGATATCGTCATCTACGGCGCGCAGGGCATCTGCCGTATCGAGGCGGTCGGGCCGCTGAACCTGCGCATCGGCGCGCCCGGCGCGCAGTATTACACGCTGCGCTCGTATTACCACCCGGAGCTTGTCATCTATGCGCCGGTGGACGGTCACGCCATCGTCATGCGCGACCCGCTCACCCGCCAGCAGGCCGAAGCCGTCATCGACGACCTGCCCAACGTGCCCGAGCTGCGCATCACCGACGAAAAGGCCCGCGAGACCGCCTACCGCGCCGTGCTGCACGGCTGCGACTGCAGCGCGCTGGCCGGGCTCATCAAAACGCTGCACCACCGGCGGGAGCTCCGCGCCCGCCAGGGCCGCCGCCCCACCGGCCTGGACGACCGCTATTTCCGCCAGGCCGAAGACCAGCTCTACGGCGAGCTCGGCTATGTGCTGGGCATCGCGCGGGAGGACGCCCCCGCCTACATCCGCGAGCGCCTGGGTACCCGCGGCGCGGAAGAATGACCGTATAAGGAGGCCGCCATGTTATACAGGGAAATCCCACTCACCGCCCTGCCCGGCGTCGCCATCGGCCACGCGCAGGACCCCGAAGCCGCCACCGGCTGCACCGTGCTGTTGTTCGGCCCGGACGGCGCGCCCGCCGGGCTGGATGTGCGCGGTGGCGGCCCGGCCAGCCGCGAAAGCGAGCTGCTCAAGCCGATGGCCGCGGCCGGGGCCATCCATGCCATCCTGCTGTCCGGCGGCAGCGCCTTCGGGCTGGACGCCGCGGGCGGCGTGCAGCAGTATCTGGAAGAGCGCGGCATCGGCTTTGACGTCGGTGTTGCGCGCGTGCCGCTGGTCTGCCAGGCCTGTCTGTTCGACCTCGGCCTCGGCCGCGCCGGGGTGCGCCCGGACAGGGCCATGGGCTATGCCGCCTGCCGGGCCGCCGGGACCGGCGTGCTGCAAACCGGCAACGTCGGCGCCGGGACCGGCGCGACGGTCGGCAAAACCAGCGGCATGGCCCGCTGTATGAAAGCGGGCCTCGGCGCTTATGCCGTGCAGCTGGGCGAAGTGCGGGTCGGTGCGCTTGTGGCGGTCAACGCCCTGGGCGATGTCTACAGCGCGGACGGCCGCCGCCTCGCGGGCCTGCGCGATGCCGACGGCGTCTTCCGCCCCGACAGCCCCGGCGCAGAGGACGCGCTGCTCGGCACGACCGAAGTGGTCGAGAACAAGTTTACCGGCAACACCACCCTCGGCGTTGTGCTGACCAACGCCCGCTTCCCCAAAGCCGCGCTGTGTAAGATCGCCGGCATGGCGCACGACGGCTACGCCCGCGCCATCCGCCCCGTGCACACGACGGCCGACGGCGACAGCATCTTTGCCGTCAGCCTCGGGAACCTTGCCGCCGACCAGGACACCGTCGGCGCGCTGGCCGCCCGCGTCATGGCCGAAGCCATCCGCCGCGCCGTGCATGTGCCCGGCGTGCCCGGCGCGCCGGGGCTGCTGGATTCATAACACCAAAATTCCATCTTTTCCGCCGCAGCGCCGCAAAACGCGCTGCGGCGCTGTTTTTGTGCGCGGGGGCCGGCGCGGCGGGCGTTGCTTTTGGCGGGGGAGTGGTGTACAATAAAGCGTGTATGCGCTGCGCCCCGCCCGGGCATGCTGGAAAGGGGCGCAGCGAGCGCTGCGGGGCTGTGCGGCCCCGGGCGGCCGCGGCAGACAGGAGGTTATTTTGGCAAACCTGAGCAAACAGAAAGAAGCGATGGTCGGCTATTTCCGCGCCGGGTGCAAACCGGAGGGCCAGCTGACCGTGGGGTTGGAAGTTGAACACTTTCTCACCCATACAGACGGCGCCCCCGCCGCCTTTGAAGAAGTACAGGCGGCCATGCTGGCGCTGCAGCAGAGCGGCGATGTGCCGCTTGTGCAGGACGGCGAAACGGTCGGGCTGCGCAGCAGCGGCTATGTCCTGACGCTGGAACCGGCCGCCCAGCTGGAGATCAGCATCACGCCGCAGAAAAGCGTCGGCGCGCTGATGGCCGTGTACGAGGCGTTCGCGGCGCGGCTGCGCCGGGCGCTGGCCCCGCTGGGGCTGCGCGCCTGGAACCTGGGCTACCACCCGACCCGCCGCGCCGCCGCGCTGCCGCTGATCCCCAAAAAGCGGTACGAAGTCATGGACCGCTACCTGCAAAAGCGCGGCCGCCACGGCACGCAGATGATGCGCGGCACGGCTTCGACCCAGATCTCGGTCGACTATTTCAGCGAGCAGGACTTTGTGCGCAAGTTCCGCGTTGCCTGCCTGATCGCGCCGCTGCTGGCGCTGCTGACCGACAACGCCCCCGTCTACGAGGGCGAGCGCAACCGCACCGCCAGCGTGCGCACGATGGTCTGGAACGATGTCGACCCCGACCGCTGCGGCATCCCGCCCATGCTGATGGACGAGGATTTCGGCTTTGCCGCCTATGCCGACCATGTGCTGCAAAAGCCGCTGATCGTGGCGCGCCACGGCCCGCGCACCGAGGGCGTCGGCCGCAAATCGGCGTTTGAGGTCTACCCCTCGGCGCTGCAAAAAGACGAGATCGAGCAGATTTTGTCCATGTTCTTCTTTGACGTGCGGCTCAAAAACTATATCGAGATCCGCGTGGCGGACAGCATGCCCGCGCCGTTCATTGCCGGGTATGCCGAACTCATCAAGGCCATCTTTTCGAGCCCGGCCGCGCAGGAGAGCATCCTGCGCCACTACGCCGGGGCCACGGTCAGCGCCATCGAGGCCGCCAAGCTCGGCATCTGCTGCCACGGCTACCAGGCGCAGGTCTACGGCCGCCCGGTGGCCGATGAGATCGCCTGGCTGATGGCCCAGGCCAAGAGCCGTTTTTCCACCCCCGGCGCGCGCTGCCGCCTGGAGCCGCTGGCCGCGCTGGCCGCCCGGAAAACCACCCTGCGGGAGGAACTGCCCCTATGAACGTGACGAAACCGATCCGATCCGCCCAGGCGCTGCACCTCAACTGCCTGGGGCGCGCCGCGCGCGACCCCGCGGCCCTGCGCCGCGAATTTGACGCGATGGTGCTGTATATGAAAGGCAGCACGGCGCTGCACCACGGCGAGTATGTCCGCAGCTGCTACCTGCCCAAGCTGTTCACCGAAAGCCAGTTTGCGGCGCTGGCGGCGGATATGCGCGTGCTGTACGGCATCTTTGCCAAAGTCACCGACGCTTTCTTTGCCGATGAAAGCTACCGCGCGCTGTTCCACTTTGACGCCGCGGCCACCGACCTTGTGCTGCACGCCGACCGCCGCGCCGCGCTGCTGCCCATGGCCCGCATCGACTTTTTCTACAACGACCTGACCGGCGACTATACGTTCTGCGAGTTCAACACCGACGGCAGCAGCGCCATGAACGAGGACCGCGAACTGCACAACGCCCAGCGCCTTTCGGAAACCTACCGCACCTTCACGGCCGCCCACCATACCCGCCGCTGCGAACTGTTCGACAGCTGGGTGGACACGGTGCTGCGCATCTGGCAGCGCAGCGGCCGCGGCGGCGCGCAGCCGCCCGCCGTCGCCATCGTCGATTATCTCGAGTGCGGCAGCGTCAACGAGTTTGAAATATTCCGCCGCCGGTTTGAGGCCCGCGGCCTGCCCGCCGAAGTCTGCGACGTGCGCGACCTGCGCTTTGACGGCAAGGCGCTGACCGGCCCGGCCGGGCGGCGCATCGACGTTATTTACCGCCGCGCCGTCACCAGCGACGTGCTGCGCCATCTGGACGAAAGCCAGGCCATGATCCGCGCCGCGCGCGCCGGGGCGGTGCTGCTGCTGGGCGATTTCCACACCCAGATCGTACACAACAAGGAGCTTTTCCGCGTGCTGCACCTGCCGCAGACCGCCGCGCTGCTCACCCCGGCCGAGCGCCAGTACATCCATGACCATGTGCCCTATACGGTCGAATACACAAAAGACCTGGCCGCGCGCGTCATGGCGGAAAAAGACCGCTGGATTCTCAAGCCCGCCGATTCCTACGGCTCGCGCGGGGTGCACGCAGGGGTGGAGTCCACGCCCGAACAGTGGCGCGCCATCGTCGCCGCCACGCCGGAGACCGGCATGCTGCTGCAGGCGTTCCACCGCCCGTTTGTCAGCGAAAACTACGGCTATGACGCCGCCGGGCGTTTCGGCCGCCACCGCTACTACAACCTGACCGGCCTCTATGTCTACGACGGCGTGCCGCAGGGGCTTTACTCCCGCGTGGCGCTCACGCCGGTCATCTCCTCCCAGTACAGCGAAAAGGCGCTGCCCACGCTGATCGTGCAGGACTGACGCTGCATGAATCCGGGCCTTCCGGCGGATACTATAAAAAAGCGTATCCATCGCCCAAAGGAGGCCCACCCATGCGGGAATCTTCCTACCATGCCGTTTTGACCGAGATGACCGTGCGCGCTCTGTGGGAGACGCAGAACGTGCTGGACTGCATCCCGGACGCCATCTGGGACAAGCCCTACGGCGGCGCGCCGCTGTGGCAGTATATCTACCACATGCTGCACGCGCTGGACCAGTGGTTCATCAACCCGCGGGACAACGATTTTATCGAACCGCCCATCCACGCCCCGCACCTGCAGGACCTGGCCATCTACCCGGCCGCGCGGCTGAGCCGCCGCCAGATCGGCGAGTATTTCTACACGATCAAGGCCAAACTTTCGCTGTATCTGACCTCCCTGCATGACGAGGACCTGCTGCAGCGCCCCGAAAACTGTCCCTGGACCCGCCTGACGCTGATTTTGGCGCAGTACCGCCACCTGCACCTGCACCTGGGCATGCTCATGGGCTTTGTGCTGGCGGAGACCGGCCTGTGCCCGCGCACGCTGGACCTGGGCGCGGAGATCCCCCGCGTGCCCTATGACCCCTATGCCTGAACCCCGAAGGAGGGGAACTTTATGAACCGCATCGCCCCCTACCTGCGGGCGCTGGCCGCCGCGGCCGTTTTGCTGCTGTGCGCCTGCGCCCCGCGGGTGGACCCCACCCCGGTCTGGCAGACCATACTGCCCGGCAGCGGCGCCGGGCTGACCATCGCCAACTGCGCGGTGGAAGAGACCACGACCCCCGGCGACGGCCAGGCGTCCCTCCCGCTGCTGCGCTGCGACGGCGTCGCGCTGCTGACCATCACCGGCGCCGGCGCCGAACAGGTGGACCTGCGCTTTGCATTGCCGGACACCGACGGCGTCCGCTTTTATAACGACAACCTCCCGGCCGAAAAGATCGACTATGTCCTGACGGCCGGGGAGGACGGCAGCTTGCAGTACCGCCTGGACACCGCCTACAGCTTCGCCCTTACCGTCACCACAGCGGAAGGCAGCGACACGCTCATCATCGACTGCCGCCGGGAACTCTAAACGAAAAAAAACGCCGCCCCGCGGGAGCGCTGTGCTCCGGCGGGGCGGCGTTTTACGCAGGGGCAGACATCAGTCCGCCCCGTTTTTTTCGATGTACACGCTGGTGGAAGGGAACGCGAATTCGCAGCCGCAGCGCGCGACCAGGTCCATGATCTGCAGGTTCAGCCGGTTCTGCAGCGCGCGGTATTCGGCCAGGCCCAGCGTCGTCACATACAGCCGCACGTCAATGTCCAGGCTGGACGCGCCGAACCCGGCCAGGATCACCTGCACGCTGTCCGGCACGACCTCGGCGTCGGCGCGCAGCAGCGCGGTCAGCCCGGCGCACAGCGCCTCGACGCGGCTGCGCCCGGCGGCGTAGGTCACGCCGATGCGGAAATTCCACAGGCGGGTGCTGCGGTTGGTCACGTTCTGGATATACTCGGCGCTGACCTTGGAATTTTCCACCGAGATCACGCAGTTGTCCGGCGTGCGGATCTTGGTCGAACGGAAGCTGATCTCCTCCACTGTGCCCTCAAACGTGCCCAGCACGATGTAATCGCCGATGCCGAACGGCTGCTCCATGACCAGCGTCACACCCGCGATCAGGTTGGACAGCGTGCTCTGCGCCGCCAGCGAGACGGCCAGCCCGGCCACCCCCGCGCCCGCCAGCAGCCCGGCCACCGGCACGCCGAACAGTTCCAGCACGGCCAGCACAGCCAGCGCCGCCACCAGCGCGCGGAAGATGCGCTCAAAAAAGCGCACCATCGTCTTGTTGCTTTCCAGGTCCAGGCGGTCCTGCGCGCTGCGGAACAAAAGCCCGCACACCCCGGCGCTGCGCCACAGCCCCCACGCCAGCAGCGCGATGACGGCGGCGGAGAACAGCGGCCCCGCCACCGCGTTGACCTGCGCGGGCGGCGCGAGCAGCGGCGCGGCCAGCACCGCGCCGTAAACGAGCGCGGCGCGCAGCAAAAGCACCAGCGGCTCGGCAAAGCCGTCGTATACGATGCGCACCCACTCCGGCAGGCGGGCGACCACATTGCGCCGCAGCGCCGCGGCCAAAAGCCGGTACAGCCGCGCGCCCAGCAGCGCCGCCAGCGCCAGCGCCACGGCCAGCCCCAGCCGCAGCCAGAACCCGTGCGTGTTGACAAAGGCGAGAAACGCGGTGAAAAATGCAGGTCGTTCCATCGGCGGCCTCCTTGCAAAAAAGCGTTGCATGCAGTGCATATGGCTTAATTATAGCACAGCGGCAGCCGTTTTTCAAAAGCCGCGCGCCCCGTTGACATTCCGCCCGGTTGTGCTATACTGTATGGTAGAAAGTCTGTTTCAGGGCGGGGTGAAATTCCCCACCGGCGGTACAGCCCGCGACCGGCCGCTCTGCGGCCGCTGATTCGGTGAAACTCCGAAGCCGACGGTATAGTCCGGATGGAAGAAACGGAAGCTGTTTGCTATGCCCGTGTTTCGCCCTGCCGTTTTTTGGCAGGGCGTTTTTGTTTGGGCGGCGCAAGTTCTCCCGGTCCACACTGTTTCCGGCTTTCAAAAAAATCTTTTTGAAATGGCCGGGAACACCCGGCCGGGAGGTATTGTATGCAAACCACAAGCAAAGTCCGTCCGCTCGCCGTCACCGCCATGTTGTCCGCCGTGGGCTGCGTGCTCATGATGCTGGACTTCCCCCTGCCCATGCTCATCCCTGCCTTTGTCAAGATGGACGTCTCCGAGCTGCCCGCGCTGCTCGCCTCGTTCAGCCTCGGGCCGGTGTACGGCATCCTGGTCTGCCTGCTCAAAAACCTGCTGGCGGCCATCTTCCACGGCTCCACGCTGGGCATCGGCGAGGTGTGCAACTTTTTGATGGGCGCGGTCTTTACCGGCGTGGCCGGGCTCATCTACCAGCGCCGCAAGACCCGCCGGAGCGCGGTCGCCGCCTCGCTTGTCGGCGCGGCGGCCATGGCGGTCGCCAGCGTGCCCATCAACTTTTTCTTCAGCTACCCGGTCTATGCGGCGGCTTTCGGCGGTATGGACGCCATCATCGCGGCGTATCAGGAGCTCAACCCCGGCATGAACAGCCTGCTCGGCTGCCTGATTGCGTTCAACCTGCCGTTCACGCTGGTCAAGGGCCTGGTGGACGCCGCGCTCTGCTTTTTGATCTACAAGCCGCTTTCGCCGGTGCTGCACGGCCGCGTGGGCCGGCCTGCCTGAATGGCGGATGGATTTTAGGCAAAACAGCTAAATTGTCCCGCAAAAAATCGTTGACATGAACAGTTCTCTGTGGTAAGATAATCCCCGACATCAGAATAGCAACTTATCAAGAGTGGCTGAGGGAACAGGCCCTGTGAAGCCCGGCAACCTGCGCGCAGCGTAAGGTGCCAAGTCCTGCGGGAAACCGGAAGATAAGCGATCAGCGCGCTTTCCGTGCCCCGGCACGGGGGGCGCGCTTTGGTTTTCGGCAAGTTGCCTTTCTGACCCCGCATTTTTCCGCCGCAAGGCATTTCACCAAGGAGGCAACGTATGTCCAAATTCCTGTTCACGTCCGAATCCGTCACCGAGGGGCATCCCGACAAGATCTGCGACCAGATTTCCGACGCCATCCTCGACGCCATCCTCGAAAAAGACCCCGGCGCGCGCGTGGCCTGCGAGACCACCTGCACCACCGGCCTTGTCCATATCATGGGCGAGATCACGACCAGCTGCTATGTCGACATCCAGGGCATCGCCCGCGGCGTCATCCGCGAAATCGGCTACGACCGCGCCAAGTACGGCTTTGACTGCGACACCTGCGGCGTGATCACGAGCATCGACTCCCAGAGCCCGGACATCGCGCTCGGCACCAACGATACCGTTGCGGGCGCGGGCGACCAGGGCATGATGTTCGGCTACGCCTGCGACGAGACCCCCGAGCTCATGCCGCTGCCGATCAGCCTGGCCCACAAGCTGGCAAAAAAGCTGACCGAAGTGCGCAAGAACGGCGCGCTGAGCTACCTGCGCCCGGACGGCAAGAGCCAGGTCACGGTCGAATATGACAACGGCAAGCCCGCGCGCATCGACGCCGTCGTCATCTCCACCCAGCACAGCCCCGAAGTCACGCAGGAGCAGATCCGTGCCGACGTGATGGAGCAGGTCATCCGCGCCACGCTGCCCGCCGAACTGCTGGATGAAAACACCAAGTACTACATCAACCCCACCGGCCGCTTTGTCGTCGGCGGCCCGCAGGGCGACAGCGGCCTGACCGGCCGCAAGATCATCGTCGACACCTACGGCGGCGCGGCCCGCCACGGCGGCGGCGCGTTCTCCGGCAAGGACCCGTCCAAGGTCGACCGTTCGGCCGCCTATGCGGCCCGCTGGGTGGCCAAGAACATCGTGGCCGCGGGCCTGGCCCGCCGCTGCGAAGTGCAGCTTGCCTACGCCATCGGCGTCGCCGAACCGGTCTCCATCATGGTGGATACCTTCGGCACCGGCACGGTGTCCGATGAAAAACTGGAGGCGGCCGTCGAGAAGGTGTTCGACCTGCGCCCCGCAGCCATCATCCGCGACCTCGACCTGCGCAAGCCCATCTACCGCCCGCTGGCCGCCTACGGCCACATGGGCCGCGAGGACCTCGGCGTCAAGTGGGAAGCCACCGACCGCACCGAAGCCCTCAAAGCCGCGGCGCTTTTCCGCGCGGGAAGGCCGCGCGCGCCCCGGCCCGTTCCGCCCCGGCCGCCCGGGC